>JAEXGP010000257.1 GCA_023450775.1 Actinomycetes bacterium
GCTCCCGGTCCGAGGGCCGTCGGACGACTGCGATGATCCCACACACGTTCCTGTCCACCTCCAGGCGGCGCTGTCACCACCAGACGGGCGCTTCCGACCCGTCAGGGGTGCACCCGAGGGGGACGGGTGGCCGGTGTCGTCGGTCGATCCAGTCTACGGGGAGCCGGGACCGGGTACCTGTCGTGGCCGCTACCGTGGCCCGACCACGCCCGACCCCCGCCCCGCCGCACGACGGCGAGCACCCGCGCCCGGAAGGCCGACGACGTGACCTACTGCATCGCCATGCGACTCGACGAGGGCCTCGTCTTCCTGGCCGACACGCGCACCAACGCCGGCGTCGACAACGTCAGCACCTACCGCAAGCTGCACGTGTTCCAGCCGAGCGACGACCGGCTCTTCGTGCTCGAGTCCGCCGGCAACCTGGCCTCGACCCAGCAGGTGCTCGACCAGATCGAGGCCGACCTGGAGGCGCAGGCGCCGGTCAGCCTCGCCACGGTGGCCAACCTGCACGAGGCGGCGCTGTACGTGGGGCGCATCGGCGTGGCCGTCGCCGACCAGCACCGGGCCGCACTCGACCGCGTCGGCGCCGACGGCACCTGCACGCTCATCCTCGGCGGCCAGGTCCACGGCCACCGGCCCGACGTGCTGATGATCTACCCGGAGGGCAACTACATCCGGGCGAGCGACGACCGGCCGTTCCTGCAGATCGGCGAGACCAAGTACGGCAAGCACATGCTCGAGCTGGCCGTCGAGGAGCACCTCGGGCTGGGCGATGCGATCAAGGTGGCGATCGCGTCGATGGTGTCGACCGAGCTGGCCAACCTGTCGGTCGGTCCGCCCTACGACCTGGCGGTGTACCGCAACGGCTCACTCGAGCTGCAGGAGACGCGGATCGAGGCGGACAGCGCGATCCTCGGGCTCGTCCAGGAGCGCTGGCGCACCCACCTGCTGCTGGCGCTGAGGGAACTGCCCGACTTCGACCCCGACGACCTCTCCGGCTCCCTCGGCGCCGACTGACCTCCGACGCGCCGGGCCCCGTTCTGCTCGAGGGGTTCAGGAGGTGAGGGCCTCGACCGCGGCGACCAACGTGTCGACCGCAGCCGCGGCCTCGGCCTCGCTGGGCGCCTCGGCCATCACGCGCACCACGGGCTCGGTGCCCGATGGGCGCAGCAGCACCCGGCCCCGCTCGCCGAGCTCGGCCGACACGGCTGCCACCTGCTCGGCCAGACGGTCGGCCACGTCGGGCATGGGCGACTCGACCCGGACGTTGCGCAGCACCTGCGGCAGCTTGGTCATGGCGGCGTCGGCCAGGTCCCCCAGGGCCGCGCCCTCCCGCACCACCAGGTCGGCCAGTACGACCGCGCTGAGCAGACCGTCGCCCGTGGTGCCCAGGTCGCCGAACACCAGGTGGCCCGACTGCTCGCCGCCCAGGCTGAACCCGCCGTCGGCCATGGCGGCCAGCACGTAGCGGTCCCCCACGGCGGTCTCCACCACGGTGATGCCCTCCCGACCCATCGCCTGACGGAAGCCAAGGTTGGACATGACGGTCACCACGACGGTGTCGTCGGTGAGCCGTCCGCGGTCGCGCAGGTCGGTCGCGCACAGCGCCAGGATCTGGTCGCCGTCGACCAGGCGGCCCCGCTCGTCGACCGCCAGCAGCCGGTCCGCGTCGCCGTCGAACGCCAGGCCCAGGTGCGCGCCCTCCTCCACCACCGCGCGCTGCAGCTCCTCGGGGTGGGTGGAGCCGCAGCCGTCGTTGATGTTGGTGCCGTCGGGCTCCGCGAACAGCACGACCACCTCGGCGCCGAGGTCGGCGAGGACGTCGGGCGCGATGGCGGACGCGGCACCGTTGGCGCAGTCGACCACCACACGCAGACCGTCGAGCCGGCGGCCCTCGGTGACGCCCTCGATCGATGCGGCGTAGTCGTGCGCCAGGTCGACATCGGCCAGCAGCGTGCCGACGCGCTCGCCAGTGGGTGCGTCGTCGATCGAGGCGCCCGGCCCGGATGGTGGCGACAGGGCCCGGTCGATCTCGGCCTCGACGGCGGACTGCTGCTCGTCGCTGAGCTTCACGCCCCCGGGAGCGAACAGCTTGATCCCGTTGTCGGCGTACTGGTTGTGCGACGCCGAGATCACCACGCCCACGACCTGGTCGCGCTCGGCCGCGAACGCGACCGCCGGGGTGGGGACCACGCCGGCCAGCACGGCGTCCGCGCCCTCGGCGCAGATGCCGGCGGCGACCGCCGCCTCGAGCAGCGGTCCGGAGCGGCGCGTGTCGCGACCGATGACCACGCGCCGGGCCCCGAAGGCCCGGACGGCGGCACGGCCGATGGCGAGCGCGATCTCGGGGGTGAGGTCGCGGCCGGCGACCCCGCGGACCCCGTCCGTGCCGAAGCGGACGGTCACGGCGGTGGGATCAGCGCTTGGAGTACTGAGGCGCCTTGCGGGCCTTCTTGAGGCCGTACTTCTTGGACTCCTTCTCGCGGGCGTCGCGGGAGAGGAAGCCGGCCTTCTTGAGCGTGGGGCGCAGCTCGGGGTCGAGCTCGACCAGCGAGCGGGCGATGCCCAGACGGATGGCGCCGGCCTGGCCGGTCACGCCGCCGCCGTGCAGCGTGGCGTCCACGTCGTAGACCTCGTTGGTGGAGGTCACACGCAGCGGCTCGGTGAGGATCATCCGGTGCGTGGCGTTCGGGAAGTAGTCCTCGACCGGGCGCTTGTTGATCGTGATGACGCCGGTGCCGGGCCGCAGCCGGACACGGGCGACGGCCCGCTTGCGACGGCCGGTGGTCTGGGTGAGAGGGGTGCTCATCTTGCTGCTCCGTTACGAACGCGCCCGGGCATCCGCGAGGTCGAGGGTCTGCGGCTGCTGGGCCGAGTGAGGATGGGTCGGGCCGGCGTACACCTTCAGCTTCTTGAGCATCTGGCGGCCGAGCCGGTTCTTGGGGAGCATGCCGCGGATCGTCCGGCGGACGGCCTCCTCGGGCTTCTCCGCCAGGAGGGTGGCGTAGGTGGTCGAGCGGATGCCGCCCGGGTAGCCGGTGTGGCGGTACACCTGCTTCGCGTCGGCCTTGTTGGCCGTGAGGACCACCTTGTCGGCGTTCACGATGATCACGTGGTCGCCGGTGTCCAGGTGCGGGGTGTACATGGCCTTGTGCTTGCCGCGCAGGATCCGGGCCACCTCGGTGGACATGCGACCGAGGGTCAGGCCCTCCGCGTCGACGACGTACCAGCCGCGCTCGATCTCGTCTGCTCGTGGCGAATAGGTGCGCACTGCACTCACTCTCTCGGTTCTCCGGGTCTGCACCGACCGCCCGGTCGTGCAGTGCTCGGACGGACGCCGCTGGGCGACAACGGTCCGAACAGGTCTTGTCTCGTTCGGGGACGACGGGCCCGACCGATGGGGTGGGCCGGAGCGACGTGCCCTCCGGAGGAGGTGCACCACGCGTCCGACCGCTCGGGCCGACGGGCAAGCGTACGGGTTGGCGGCCGCGAAGTGCAAGCGGCCCCCGGTCCCCACCGCCGCTCGACCGGTCGCCTCGCGGGTCAGTAGCCGACCTCCCACAGCACCAGCCCGTGCGGCGGCGCGAGCTGCCCGGCCTTCGCCCGGTCTCGCGAGGCGATCGCGACGCCGACGTCCTCGGGGCGCCGCCGGCCCCGGCCCACGTCCACGAGCAGACCGGTGATCGACCGCACCATCTGGTGGCAGAAGGCGGTGGCCGTGATCTCGAACGTCAGCAGGCCCGGCCGGTCCGGGTCCTCGGACCAGTCGGCCGCCAGCACGCGGCGCACGAGCGAGATCGGCGTCGCGGTCGGGCCCGACGGCTTGGGGCGACGGCAGCAGCACGAGAAGTCGTGCTCCCCGAGGAGGTGGGCGCATCCCGCCCGCATCCGCGTCACGTCGAGCGGCTGATCGACCCACCACGCCGTGCCGGCCAGGAACGGGTCGGGGACGTCCTGGTTCAGCACCGTGTAGTGGTACGTGCGGCTGCGGGCCGAGAAGCGGGCGTCGAAGCCGTCGTCGACCACCGACACCGCCCGCACGACGACCGCGGGACCGACCAGCGAGTTGAGCGCGTCCCGGAGCCGGCGCGGTCCGTCGCCCCCGCCCCGGCGGTCGCGCCGGGCGAGCTCCTCGAGCGCCGCGGCCGGCACGTCCAGGCTGACCACCTGGCCGCGGGCGTGCACGCCGGTGTCCGTGCGGCCGGCGCACGTCAGCTCGACCGGCACCTGCAGGACGCGCTCGAGGGCCAGGCGCAGCGAGCCACCCACGGTGTCGACCCCACGGTTCTCGGCGAAGCCGTGGAACCCGGACCCGTCGTACGCGACGTCGAGCCGCAGCCGGACCGTCGGGGCAGCTGCCTCGGCGTGGGTTGTCGTGACATCCATGCGTCGCACAGCCCGCTCGGTGGCGTCAGGAACCGTGAGGGGTCGAAAACGGCGAAACGGGGCGACCCGGAGGTCGCCCCGTCACGCCGATCGATCAGACCAGCTCGAGCTTGGCCATGGGGGCGTTGTCCCCGTGGCGCGTGCCGAGCTTGAGGATCCGCGTGTAGCCGCCCGGGCGGGTGGCGTAGCGCGGGCCGATCTCGTCCATGAGGATCGCAGCGATCTCCTGGTCACCGATGTAGGCCAGGATCTGGCGGTGGTTGTGCAGTCCGCCCTTCTTGGCCTTGGTGATCAGCTTCTCGGCGATCGGGCGCACCGCCTTGGCCTTGGCCTCGGTGGTGACGATGCCGGTGGGCGACGCCACGAGCGACGCCACGAGGTTGGCCATGATCTGGCGCTGGTGCTTGGCGCTGCCGCCGAAGGCGCGCCCCTTCTTGGGAGTGGCTGGCATGTCTCTACAGCTCCGGCTCAGTCCCGACCGCGGAGCGACAGGCCCCGCTCGTCGAGCTTCTCGATGACTTCGTCCAGGGACTTCTGACCGAAGTTGGTGATCGCCAGCAGGTCGTCCTCGGACTTCTGCAGCAGCTCACCGACGGTGTTGACCTGGGCCCGCTTGAGGCAGTTGCGGGGACGCTCCGACAGGTCGAGCTCCTCGATCGCGAGCTCGAGGTCGGGCGACGTGGCGACCGCGGCGGCGGCCTCGGTGAGGGTCAGGCCCTCGGGCTCCTCGGACATCTGCTCGACGAGCTCGACCAGCGACTTCAGCGTGGCGCCGGCCGAGGCCAGGGCGTCGCGCGGGGTCATGGAGGAGTCGGTCTCGATGTCGAGGACCAGGCGGTCGTAGTTGGTCGACTGCTCGACGCGGGTCGGCTCGACCGAGAACGTCACGCGGCGGACCGGCGAGAAGATCGCGTCGATCGGGATCACGCCGATCGTGGAGCTGCTGCGGCCGAGCGCCGACAGGTAGCCCTTGCCGCGGTCGACGGTGAGGTCGACGGCCAGGCGGGCCTTGCCGTTCAGCGTGGCGATGTGCAGGTCGGGGTTCAGGATCTCCACGTCGGAGGTGGCCTGGATGTCACCGGCGGTGACCTCGGCGGGCCCGCGCACGTCCAGGCGGAGCGTGATCGGGTCGTCGGACGTGGAGGTGAGGACCACGTCCTTGAGGTTGAGGATGATGTCGGTGACGTCCTCGGTCACGCCGGTGAGCGTGTCGAACTCGTGCAGGGCGTCGTCGAAGCGGACCTCGGTGATGGCCGCGCCGGGGATCGACGAGAGCAGGGTGCGGCGCAGGGAGTTGCCGAGCGTGTGGCCGAAGCCGGGCTCCAACGGGCTGATGGCGAACCGCTGGCGGTTGGCCTCTTCCTCGTCGATGGCCTCCACGGTGGGGCGTTGGATGACGAGCATCTGATGCGTACCTCGGTACTGGGCGGGCGGGTCTGGACGGGCGGGGGTGAGCGGGGCCGGGCTTACTTGGAGTAGAGCTCGACGATGAGCTGCTCGCGCACCGGGACGTCGATGTGCTCCCGCAGCGGCAGCTCGCGGACGGTGACCTCCTGGCCTCCCTCGGCCGTGTCCAACCACGGCGCGGCGGGACGGCCCAGGGTGTCCATGTTCCACTGGATCACCAGCATCTGGCGGGACTTCTCGCGCAGGCGGATCACGTCGCCCTTGCGCACCCGGAAGCTGGGCACGTTGACCCGGCGACCGTTGACCTCGATGTGGCCGTGGGTGACGAACTGGCGGGCCTGCGGGCGGGTGGCGGCCCAGCCGGCGCGGTACACCACGTTGTCCAGACGCTGCTCGCAGTAGCGCAGCAGGTTCTCACCCGTGACGCCCTGGCGGCGGTTCGCCTCCTCGTAGAGGTTGCGGAACTGCTTCTCCGTCATGCCGTAGGCGTAACGGGCCTTCTGCTTCTCCTGCAGCTGGAGCAGGTACTCCGACACGTTGCCGCGACGACGGGTGCGGCCGTGCTCGCCCGGCGGGTACGGGCGCTTCTCCATGGCGATGTTCTCGCCGTTGGTGCCCCAGATGTTCGTGCCGAGGCGGCGCGAGACGCGGGCGCGGGGACCGGTGTAGCGGGACATGGACTCAGAGCCTCCGACGCTTGGGGGGACGGCAGCCGTTGTGCGGGACCGGGGTGACGTCCTTGATGCCCGTCACCTCGATGCCGACGTTCTGGATGGAGCGGATCGCGGTCTCGCGACCGGAGCCCGGTCCCTTCACGACGATGTCGACCTTGCGCACGCCGTGCTCCATGGCCCGGCGGGCGGCCTGCTCGGCGGCGAGCTGGGCGGCGAACGGCGTGGACTTGCGGGAGCCCTTGAACCCGGCGTTGCCGGCGGACGCCCACGCGAGCACGTTGCCCTCGAGGTCGGTGATCGAGATGATCGTGTTGTTGAACGAGCTCTTGATGTGCGCGACGCCGTGGGTGACGTGCTTGCGCTCCTTCTTCCGGGGACGACGGCCCCCGGCCGGTGGCTTTGCCATTACTTGCGGACCTTCTTCTTGCCGGCGACGGTCTTCTTGGGACCCTTGCGGGTGCGGGCGTTGGTGTGGGTGCGCTGGCCGCGGACGGGCAGGCCACGACGGTGACGCAGGCCCTGGTAGCAGCCGATCTCCATCTTGCGCTTGATGTTCTGGTTGACCTCACGACGGAGGTCACCCTCGACCTTGTACCCGTCCTCGATCACCGAGCGGAGCTTGGTGACCTCCGCGTCGGTGAGGTCCCGGACGCGGGTCGACGGATCGATCTCGGCGGCCTCGCAGATCTGCTCCGAGGCGGTCCGGCCGATGCCGTAGATGTAGGTGAGGGAGATGACGAGGCGCTTCTCCCGCGGGATGTCGACGCCGGCGATGCGTGCCATGTGTGTCTGTCCTGCTCTTTCTCGGGTGGCGAGCTGCTCAGCCCTGGCGCTGCTTGTGGCGCGGGTTGTCGCAGATGACCATCACCCGACCGTTGCGGCGGATGACACGGCACTTCTCGCAGATCTTCTTGACGCTGGGCTTGACCTTCATGAGGACTTCTCGATCACTTGTAGCGGTACGTGATGCGACCTCGTGAGAGGTCGTAGGGGGTGAGCTCCACCTGCACCTTGTCCCCCGGCAGGATGCGGATGTAGTGCATCCGCATCTTCCCGGAGATGTGCGCCAGCACCTTGTGCCCGTTCTCGAGCTCGACTCGGAACATGGCATTGGGGAGCGGCTCGATGACCGTCCCTTCCAGGACGATGGCGTCTTCCTTGGGCTTGGGCAGAACAGATCCTCCTGATGGATCCCCGATTGCGCAGCGCCGCGTGGGACGTCGCGCTCCCCGGGGGGCAGGTCGCATGGCGCGTGCGGGGGCGGGTCCCGACGGGCCGACGGACAAATATATGTCATGGGTCCGCCGCGATCAAAGGCGGGCGTGCAAGTCTCCCAGGTCGCCCCGGGTCACGAGCCCGCACCGGTGCGGACGTCGATGATCCGCACCAGCTCGGCGGCGATGTCGTCGGGATCCCCGACCCCGTCGACGTCCGCGAGCAGGTCCCGCTCGCGGAACCAGGCGAGCAGCGGCTCGGTGGACCGGGAGTAGAGCGCCAGGCGCTTGCGGACCGCCTCCTCCGTGTCGTCCTCGCGCTGCACGACGGCACCGCCGCACTTGGCGCAGACGCCGGTGTCGGCCGACTCGTCGCGACCGAGGGCGTAGACGGTGCCGCACTGAGAACAGACCCGCCGGCCCGTGATGCGCTCGACCACGACGTCCTCGGGGACCTCGAGGTTGATCGCGAGCGCCACGCCCTTCGGCGCGAGCAGGCCCTGGAGGTACTCGGCCTGACCCGGCGTGCGGGGGTAGCCGTCGAGCAGGAAGCCCGGCTGGGCGTCGGGCTGGGCGAGCCGCTCGGCGACCACGCCCTCCATGACCTCGTCGGGGACGAGCGAGCCCTCGTCCATGATCGCCTTGACCCGCAGCCCGAACTCGGAGCCCGAGGCCGCGGCGGCGCGCAGCATGTCGCCGGTGGAGATGTGCGGGATGCCGTAGTGGGCGGCGAGGCGCGCGGCCTGCGTGCCCTTGCCGGCGCCCTGGCGCCCGAAGACGATGAGTCGGAGTGGTTCGTTCCCCGTGGGCATGGTCGATCTCCGTCCGGGGCGGGAGCCCGGTGGTGGCGGCGAGCGATGGCCGGCCGGCGCGACGGCTCACGCCGCCGGACCCGGTCAGCTCTTGCTCGACAGGAACCCTTCGTAGTTGCGCATCATGAGCTGGCTGTCGACCTGCTTCATGGTCTCCAGGGCCACGCCCACGGCGATGAGCAACGAGGTGCCGCCGATGGAGTAGGCCGCGCCGTTGTTGGCGGCGCCCGGGCCGAGCAGGTAGCTGACGAGCACCGTCGGGGCGATCGCCAGGATGGCCACGAAGATGGCGCCCGGCAGCGTGATGCGGTTCAGCACCTTGGACAGGTAGTGCTCGGTCTGGGGACCGGGCCGGATGCCCGGGATGAACCCGCCCTGCTTGCGCAGGTTGTCCGCCTGCTGGACCGGGTCGAACGCGATCGCCGTGTAGAAGTACGCGAACCCGACGATCAGCAGTCCCAGGAACGCCAGGTACACCAGGTTGCGCGTGTCGGCCAGGTAGTCGTTGATGAACTGCGACACCGAGGCGCCCCAGCCGTCGGACGGGAGCACCTGGCTGAGCAGCACGGGCAGGTTGATGACCGCCGAGGCGAAGATGATCGGCACCACGCCGGCCTGGTTGACCTTGAGCGGGATGTAGGTGCTCTGACCCGAGTACATGCGCCGGCCGACCACCCGCTTGGCGAACTGCACCGGGATGCGGCGCTGGCCGAGCTCGATGAAGACGACGAACACCAGCAGGACCAGGAAGAAGGCCAGGAAGATCGCCAGCTTCACCGCGCCGTTCTCGGCGGCGTAGACCGCGGAGAAGGCAGAGGGCAGACCCGACACGACCGAGCAGAAGATGATCAGCGACATGCCGTTGCCGATGCCGCGGGTCGTGATGAGCTCGCCCATCCACATGAGGACCGCGGAACCGGCGGTGAACGTCAGCACGATCAGCAGCACGATCGCCGGGCTGAAGCCGGGGACCAGGTCCAGGTTGGACTGGCCGCCGGTGAGGCCGCCGCCGCCGTTGTGGAAGAGGAACACCAGGCCGGTGGACTGCAGGATCGAGATGCCGATCGTGACGTAGCGGGTCCACTGCGTGGTCTTGCGCTGGCCGACGGCTCCCTGCTGCTGCCACTCCTGCAGCTTGGGGATCACCACGGCGAGGATCTGCATGATGATCGACGCCGTGATGTACGGCATGATCCCCAGCGCGAAGAGGCTGAAGCGGGTCAGCGCCCGGCCCGAGAACAGCTGGAGGAAGGCGAGCACGCCGCCCTCCCGGGCCTGGTCCTCGATGGCGCTCACCGCGTTCTGGTCGATGCCCGGCACGGGCACGTAGCAACCGAAGCGGTAGATGACGAGCATCATCAGGGTGAAGAGGACCTTGTTGCGGAGGTCCGGCACCTTGATGATGTTGCCGATTCGCGACACTGCAGCTCCTGAGCGCTGGTCTTCAGCGGAGACGGGGTCTCAGCGGTTCGTTGAGGCCCGCCGGGCGCTGCCCGACGGTCCGGCCTGCTCGGGGCGATCCGTCCCCCCGACCAGCGGCCGAGGGTACACCGGCCCGGTCACGGGCACCTGATCACGACCCGATCGGGCCGAGGGAGCCCGACGATCAGCGGTTGGTGTGCGCGGAGCCCGAGAAGGCCGGGCGGACCGCGAACGGCAGCGGCAGCTGCTCGACCGTGCCACCGGCACCGGTGATCGCGGCCTCGGCCGACTTCGACACGGCGTGCACCTTGACGGTGACCTTGCGGTCGATCTCACCGCGGCCGAGCACCTTCACGAGCGCACCCTTGGACACCAGGCCCTTGGCCCGCAGCGTGTCGGGGGTGATCTCGTCCAGGCCCGACTCGGCGATCGTGTCCAGGTTGATCACCTGGTACTCGACGCGGAACGGGTTGTTGAAGCCGCGCAGCTTCGGCACCCGCATGGACATGGGCAGCTGGCCGCCCTCGAAGCTCACGGGGATGGTGCCGCGTGCCTTCTGGCCCTTGGTGCCACGGCCCGCGGTCTTGCCGCCCTTGCCGCCGATGCCACGGCCGACCCGCTTGCCGCGCTTGCGCGAGCCCTCGGCCGGCTTCAGGTCGTGGATCTTCATGAGGTGACCTCTTCGACGTCGATGAGGTGCGGGACCTTGTTGATCTGGCCCCGCACGTCGGGGGTGTCCTCGAGGACGTGGCTCTTGCCGATGCGGCCCAGGCCGAGCGCACGGAGGGTGCCGCGCTGCTTGGGCTTGGTGCCGATGCTCGAGCGCACCTGGGTGACCTTGATCTGGGCCATCACGCGACCTCGGTCGGCTCGGGCGCCGGGCCACGCTCGGACTCCTGGTAGGCCTTGAGCAGACCCGCCGGGATGACCTCGTCGACCGGGAGACCCCGCAGCGCGGCGATCTCGTCGGGGCGGCGCTGCTGGCGCAGGCCGTCGACGGTGGCCTTGGCGACGTTGATGTAGTTGGACGAGCCGAGCGACTTGCACAGCACGTCGTGGATGCCGGCCTCCTCGAGGATGGCGCGGGCGGCGCCGCCGGCGATCACGCCGGTACCGGGAGCGGCCGGCTTGAGGAGCACGCGGCCGGCGCCGACCACACCCACGACGGGGTGGATGATCGTCCCGCCGGCGAGCGGCACGGTGAACAGGTTCTTGCGGGCCTCCTCGGTGCCCTTCTGGATCGCGAGGGGCACCTCCTTGGCCTTGCCGTAGCCCAGGCCGACCCGGCCCGCGCCGTCACCGATCACCACGAGGGCGGTGAAGGAGAACCGACGGCCGCCCTTCACCACCTTGGCGACGCGGTTGATGTTGATGACCCGCGACTCGCGCAGGCTCATGTCGTCGTTGTTCGCGGGCATCAGAACTCCAGTCCTGCGTCACGGGCTGCATCGGCGAGGGCGGCGACGCGCCCGTGGTAGCGGAAGCCACCGCGATCGAAGACCACCTGGTCGATGCCGGCGGCCTTGGCGCGCTCGGCGACGAGCGTGCCGACCTTGGCCGCGGCCTCGGCGTTGCCGGTGGCACCGCTGCGGAGGTCGGCCTCGAGCGTGCTGGCCGCAGCCAGCGTCACGCCGGCGCGGTCGTCGATCACCTGGGCGACCACGTGGCGGTTGGAACGGAAGACGGCCAGACGGGGACGCTCGGCCGTGCCGGCCACCTGGCGGCGGACCCGCGCGTGGCGCCGGATGCGGCTGTCCCGCTTCTGCTTGCTCTTGTCGCTCATCACTTGCCTGCCTTGCCGGCCTTGCGGCGGACGTGCTCGTCGGCGTAGCGGACGCCCTTGCCCTTGTACGGCTCGGGCTTGCGCCACTCGCGGATGTTGGCGGCCACCTGGCCGACCAGCTGCTTGTCGATCCCGTGGACCTCGATGCGGGTCGGCTGGGGGACGTTGAAGGTGATGCCGTCGGGGGCGTCCACGACGACGGGATGGGAGAACCCGAGCGACAGCTCGAGGCCCTTGCCCTTGGCCTGGGCCCGGTAGCCGACGCCGACGATCTCCAGGTCCTTCTGGAATCCGTCGGTCACGCCGGTGACCATGTTCTGGACCAGCGAGCGGACCAGGCCGTGCTGCGCCCGGGCGTCGCGGTCGTCGCCGGAGCGCTCGACCACGAGCGTGTCGCCGTCCTGGCGGACCGAGATCAGATCGGACACGGTGCGGGACAGCTCGCCCTTGGGGCCCTTCACGGCGATGGACTGGCCGTCGATCGTGACGGTCACGCCGCTCGGGACGGTGATCGGTGCCTTGCCGATGCGAGACATCAGTTCACCTCACCAGACGTGGCAGAGGACTTCGCCACCGATCCGCTGGCGGCGAGCCTCGCGGTCGGTCATGAGTCCCTTGCTCGTGGACAGGACGGCGATGCCGAGGCCTCCGAGGACGCGCTCGAGCTCGTCGTGCTTGCGGTAGACGCGCAGACCCGGCTTCGAGACGCGTCGCAGGCCGGAGATGACCCGTCGGCGCTCGTCCGAGTACTTCATGTCGATGCTCAGGCTCCGGCCGGGGCCCGACGGGTTGTCGGCCACCGAGAACCCGACGATGTAGCCCTCCTTCTCCAGGAGGACGGCGAGCGCCTCCTTGAGCTTGGAGGACGGCATCTTGACCTCGTCGTGCATCGCGATGTTCGCGTTGCGGATGCGGGTCAGCATGTCGGCGATGGGATCGGTCATGGTCATGTCGTGCTCCCTCCCCTCACCAACTGGCCTTCGTCACGCCCGGGATCTCGCCCGAGTGGGCGAGCTCGCGCAGGCAGACACGGCACAGGCCGAACTTGCGGTACACCGAGCGCGGACGGCCGCACCGGCGGCACCGGGTGTAGGCGCGCACCTTGAACTTGGGCTTGCGCTGCTGCTTCTGCTTCAGAGCCTCGGTGGCCATTACTGCTGCCCTTCACGACGGAACGGGAAGCCGAAGGCGTCCAGGAGGGCGCGGCCTTCGGCATCGGTTCGAGCGGTGGTCACGATCGTGATGTCCATGCCCCGGGAGGCATCGACCTTGTCGTAGTCGATCTCCGGGAAGATCAGCTGTTCGGTGACACCGAACGTGTAGTTGCCCCGACCGTCGAAGCTCTTCGACGGGAGGCCCCGGAAGTCACGGATGCGGGGGATCGCCAGCGTGATCAGCCGGTCGAAGAACTCCCACATGTTGTCGCCGCGCAGCGTCACCTTGACGCCGATGGCGTTGCCCTCACGGAGCTTGAAGCCGGCGATCGACTTCTTGGCCTTCGTGATGACGGGCTTCTGGCCGCAGATGGCGGTCAGGTCCACCACGACCTTCTCGAGGAGGCCGCGGTTCTCGGTCGCCTTGCCGGCGCCCACGTTGACCACGATCTTCTCGAGGCGGGGGACCTCCATGATGTTGCCGAGGCCGAGCGACTCCTGCAGCGACGAGCGGATCTCGTCGTTGTAGCGGGTCTTCAGCCGCGGGACGATCGCCGTGGCGGTGCTCACAGCTCACCTCCGTTGCTGCGGGCGACGCGGGTCTTGGTCCCGTCGGCGCCGATGCGGTAGCCGGCACGGGTCGCCTTGCCGGCGCTGTCGATGAGCGCCAGGTTCGACACGTGGATCGGCATCGCCTTGTCGATGATCCCGCCCTGCTGCATGGCCCGGGTGGGCTTCTGGTGGCGCTTCGCCACGTTCACGCCTTCCACGATCGCCTTGTTGGCGGCCGGGTCGACGAACATGACCTCGCCCTCCTTGCCCTTGTCCTTGCCGGACAGGACGCGGACGCGATCGCCCTTCTTGATCTTCAGCTTTCCCATGGGGGTCAGATCACCTCCGGGGCGAGCGACACGATGCGCATGAACTTCTTGTCGCGCAGCTCGCGGCCGACGGGGCCGAAGATGCGGGTCCCGCGCGGCTGCTTCTGGTCGTTGATGAGCACGGCCGCGTTCTCGTCGAAGCGGATGTAGCTCCCGTCCGGGCGCCGGCGCTCCTTCTTGGTGCGGACGACGACGCACTTCACGACGTCGCCCTTCTTGACCGCGGCGCCGGGGAGGGCGTCCTTGACGGTGGCCACGAAGACGTCGCCGATCGAGGCGTACCGACGGCGGGAGCCGCCGAGCACCTTGATGACGAGCACCTCGCGGGCACCCGAGTTGTCGGCCACCCGGAGGCGGCTCTCCTGCTGGATCATCGGGCGCGCTCCACGATCTCCAGGATCCGCCAGCGCTTCAGCTTGGACAGCGGGCGGGTCTCCATGACCCGCACGCGGTCGCCCACGTTGAGGTCGTTGGTCTCGTCATGGACGTACAGCTTCTTGTCCTGCTGCATCGTCTTGTTGTACCGGGGGTGGCGGACACGCTCGGTCACGGTGACGATGGCGGTGCGCTCCATCTTGTTGGACGTGACGATGCCCTCGCGCACCTTGCGGGCGTTGCGCTCGGTGGTGGCATCGGTCGTCGCAGCGTTGTCGCTCATGACGCCTCGCTCCCGACCGCGGCCTCGGCGGCAGCGATCTCACGGGCCCGCAGCTCGGTGTTGATGCGGGCGATGTCCTTCTTGGTCTGCTGGATCCGGGCGGAGTTCTCGAGCTGGCCGGTGGCCAGCTGGAACCGCAGCTTGAACAGGCGGTCCTTCTCCTCCGCGAGCCGCTCGATGAGCTGCTCGTCACCCAGGTTCGCGACGGACTCCTTCGCCATCAGAAGCCCTCCTCACGGGTCACGATCTTGGCCTTCACCGGCAGCTTCTGGATGGCCCGGTTCAGGGCGCCGCGGGCGATGGCGTCGTCGGGGTAGCTGAGCTCGAAGAGCACGCGACCGGGACGCACGACGGCGACCCAGCGCTCAGGGTTGCCCTTGCCGGAGCCCATGCGGGTCTCGGCGGGCTTCTGCGTCACCGGCTTGTCCGGGAACACGTTGATCCACACCTTGCCGCCACGCTTGATGTGACGGGTCATGGCGATACGGGCCGCCTCGATCTGGCGGGCGGTGATCCAGCCCGGCTCCAGGGCCTGGATGCCGTACTGGCCGTGCGTGACGTTGGTGCCGCCCTTGGCGACACCCTTGGTGCGACCGCGGTGCTGCTTGCGGTGCTTGACCTTGCGGGGCATCAACATCAGTCAGCGTCTCCCGGTCGGAAGTGCGGCGTCTCGTGGTGCTCGCGGGTGGAGCGCTCGATCTCCTCCTCCTCCGCGAGCAGGCGCTCGAACTCCGGATCCGCCTCCTGGATGAGGGGCTTGATCTCCTCGTCCGGCTCCTCGGCGGCCGGAGCCTCCGGGGCGGGGGCCGGCGCGGCCGCGGCAG
>JAEXGP010000286.1 GCA_023450775.1 Actinomycetes bacterium
CTGGTCGTCCAGGTGTGCGGCGGTGGGGCCGCTGATGCCGCCGTTGCCGGGCGGCAGGATCGACAGCGAGACCAGCGCGGGGTCGCCCGCCGGCGGGGCGGGTGACGGCGTGCCGGGCGCCGGTCCGCGGGTCTCGGGCGGGGGAGCGACCGTGCAGGCGACGACGGCAGCCGCGGCGACCAGCGTGAGCACGACGGCGAGCGCACCACGCCGCCGAGAGCGTGCCGTCGGTCGCCCGGCTGCGGTCGGTCGACCTGCTCCCGTCGCTCGCGCAGCCGCCCGTGCTCGCATCCGTTCCCTCCCCGCCAGGGCCGTCCCCACCGGCGCCGCCAGCCACGGCGTCGCCCCCAAGAAGGTACCGGAGGGGGCTCCTGCGGTCTCCTCGGGCGCCGTTCCGGGTTCCGGCGCGCATCGGTCAGGAACGAAGAAGCCCTTCCGGAAGTGCCCGTCGTACGTTCCTCGCACCCCATCGAGAAGGAGTGAGCGAGATGAAGACGATGACCTGCCAGCAGCTCGGCGGACCGTGCGACGAGGCCCATCGCGGCGAGACCGCCGACGACGTGATCCACCTGCAGGACCAGCACCTGAAGGACGCCGTGGCTGCCGGTGACGAGTCCCACGCGCCGGCGCTGAAGGACATGAAGAGCCGCTGGCGCCGGCCGGTGTCGGGCCTCAAGTGGTACCAGCAGGCCAAGAAGGACTTCGCCGCCCTGCCCGAAGGGTGACGACGTCCCGACCCGCGGGCGTTCGGTCCGCGCGATGCTGGGGCGGGTGAACCCGGTCATCCTCCTGGTCGCCGATGCCGACGCCGCGGCCCTCGAGCGCCAGTTCGCCCGCTACCAGCTCGACTACGACGTCCAGCTGATGCGCTCGACCGATGCCGTCGCCGACGCCATCCACGAGGTGTCGGCGACCGGTGACCACCTGGCGATGGTGGTCACCGACACGTCGATGTTCGTCGACGACGACGCGTCGGAGGAGGACTACCACCGGCTGCTGGTCCACCTGCACGAGTGGCGTCAGTCGTGTCCGACGTGTCGGTCGGTCGTGGTCTCGCCGTTCCAGCGCTACATGGTCGACTCGGACCAGCTCCGGCTCGGTCAGGCGAAGGGCAAGTTCGACGCCCTGCTGCTGACGCCCCGCGGCCCGCGCGACGAGGAGTTCCACCAAGCGGTCACGGAGCTCCTCTCCGATTGGAACTCGACGGTCGCGGACCCCGAGGTGGAGGCGGTGCGGATCGTCGGCGACCCCCACGACTCGCTCACGCTCGACCTGCGCGACCTGCTCGTCCGGATGGGCATGCCGCACCGGGTCCACGAGCCCGAGTCGGAGGTCGGCCTGGAGCTCATCTCGTCGTACGGCGGTGAGCCGGCGCTGCCGCTCGTCGACGTGCTGACCAACGGCGTGGTGGCGGTGCACTCCACCCGCGAGCTCGCCGCCGCCTTCTACGGGCGGCCCGACGACATCCCCGAGGACACGGTGTTCGACCTGTGCATCGTCGGCGCCGGACCGTCGGGTCTCGCCGCCGCCGTGTACGGCGCGTCCGAGGGACTGACGACCGTGGTGCTCGAGTCCGAGGCGATCGGCGGTCAGGCCGGCACCAGCTCGATGATCCGCAACTACCTGGGGTTCCCGCGCGGGATCTCGGGCATGCGGCTGGCACAGCGGGCCCGCCTGCAGGCCAGGCGGTTCGGCACCCGCTTCATCACCGGCTGGGACGTGACCGGACTCTCACCGGCCACCGGGAGCGCCCCGAACCTGATCCACACCGAGGGCGGCGACGTCCGGGCCCGGGCCGTGGTCATCGCGACCGGCGCCGCCTACCGGAAGCTCAACGTGGCGGGCATCGAGAGCCTGACCGGCCGTGGCGTGTTCTACGGCAGCGCCATGACCGCGGCGCGGGAGATGGAGGGCCTGGACGTGGTGGTCGTCGGCGGCGGCAACTCGGCCGGGCAGGCGGCGCTGCACCTCGCCCGCTTCGCCAAGTCGGTCACGATCGCCGTCCGCCGACCCGGGCTCCACGAGACGATGTCCCGGTACCTCATCGACGAGATCGACTACAACGAGCGCGTAGTGGTCAGCCCGTGCTGCGAGGTCGTCGACGGGGGCGGCGCGGCGCAGCTCGAGTGGATCGAGGTGCGCGACACCACGTCCGGCGAGACCGAGCGCCGCAACTGCGAGGGCCTGTTCCTGCTCATCGGCGCCGACCCGCGGTGCGAGTGGCTGCCGCCGTCGGTCACGCTCGACGATCGCGGGTTCGTGCTGACGGGCCGCGACGTGCCGCAGGAGGCGTGGACGGACGGGATGCCGCCCGCCAGCCTGGCCACCTCGGCACCCGGCATCTTCGCGGTGGGCGACGTCCGATCGGGTTCGATGAAGCGCGTGGCCGCCGCGAGCGGCGAGGGGTCCTCGGTGGTCCCTCTCGTCCACTCGTTCCTCGGCACGGGCTGACTTCGGCACGGGCCCGACCTCGGGACGTCTCGCGCCCACATGGGGTGCGACGCGTCCCGAGTTCGGTCTTGCCAGGCCGGCGCCTGGACTCGGGACGTCTGGCGCCCACATGGGGCGCGACGCGTCCCCGGTTCGGCCGCCTGACGAGGTCCCTGGAACTCGGGACGTGTCGCGCCCGTGGTGGGTGCGTCGCGTCCCGAGTTCGGTCACGTCGGTCAGCGGTCGCCCACGTCGCGGTCGACCCGGTCGTACGAGGCGACCTTCGCGAGGCCCCTGCTGATCAGGTACCCGATGACCACGAACGTGACGAAACGCCATCCGTCGACACGGTTCAGCGAGTCGCTGTCCGCGTAGGTCGCCACCAGGATCCCCGCGATCGCCACGATCGCGAGCCAGAACTCGGTCGTCTTGACCGCCGGCTGCGTCTCGCGGATGTCACGCAGGATGCGGCGGGTCGGTGACACGCCGCGCTCGTGATCCGTCGGCGACGCCGCCGGGGCCTGGAACTGCTGCGGATACTGCTGAGTCGTCATGTGCACCTCCGGTGTCGCGCGCCGCCTACCCCTGCACGCCGAGGCCAGAAGAACCGCTGCGCCTGCACCCGACGAACCCCCCCCGGGGTCGGTGGATCGGGGCGATCGTCCCGGCGTGTGGGACGTCCGGCGCCGGCGCCGCGCCCGGGTGCGAGCATGGGGCCATGGGTGACCTGGACGTCTGGACCGCCATGGCGACCGCGCGGGCGTTGCGTCGCTACACCGACGAGCCGGTCGACGACCAGACGCTGGGTCGGTGCCTGCAGGCGGCCACATGGGCGCCCTCGGGCGGCAACTGGCAGGCGTGGCACTTCGTGGTGCTGCGCTCCGAGGAGAACCGGGCGGCCGTGGCCCGCGCCGCGGCGATCTCGCTCGAGATCATCGAGCCGCTCTACTCGATGACGCGTCCCGACCCCGGCGACGACAGCCGCATCGCGCGCTCGCACCGGGCCACCTACGAGTTCCACGACCGGGCCGGTGAGTTCACCTCCGTGCTGTTCACCACCAAGCACTTCGACAGCGCCTCGGAGCTGCTGCTCGGCGGCTCGGTCTACCCGGCCATGCAGAACTTCCTGCTGGCGGCACGCGCCCAGGGACTCGGCGCATGCCCCACCAGCTGGGCCTCCTACGGCGAGGACATCATCCGCGAGGCGGTCGGCGTGCCCGACGACTGGCTGATGGCGGGACACGTGGTCGTCGGCTGGCCCCGTGGTCGCCACGGTCCGTTGCGCCGGCGGCCGGTGGGCGACGTCACGTTCCTGGACCGCTGGGGTGAGCCGGCGCCGGACCTCGCACCGGCCGACGGCTGAGCTCCTGATCCCCGGCGGACGTGTCAGCCCCGGGCGGCGTCGGTGCGGTTCGCCCCCAGCCGGGCGATGCGGTCGTCCGAGCGACTCGTGTCGAACTCGCCGCCCCGGGACCGCAGCTCGCCGAGCAGCCCGATGAGTTGCTCGCGCTCGGCGTCGGACAGCGCGAGCGGCCGGTAGACGCCCTCGTTGAGCTGCTCGGTGGCGGCGCGCTCCACGGCGCGGCCGCGGTCGGTGATCTCGGCGAGCGTGGTGCGGGCGTCGGACTCGTGCGGCACCCGGCGCACCAGCCCGTCGGCGACGAGCCGGTCGATGAGGTTGGTGACGGTCGCCGGCGGGAACCGCAGCACCTCGCTGATCCAGCTCAGCGTGAGCGCCGCGTCGGGTTGCGCCGCCAGCCACGCCAGCACCTCGTAGCGGGGGAACGTGAGGCCGTGCTGCTTCATGACCTCGTTCACCTGGTGCATCAGCATCTGCTGCGACCGCAGGATCGCGGTGAACACGGCGTTGCCGGACGCGGCGTCCTCGTCCCAGCGGTCGAGCCAGGCGCGGCGCGACGCCTCGACGACGTCGTAGGGGGACGGCCGGAACGCCATGGCGTCAGGCTACGGGGCGGGCCGCGCCGGCTCGGACGGGGGCGTGCGCGGCGTCATGATCTCGGACATCCTCGCCACGGGGATCCCCACCGAGGTGCCGCCGTCCACCGGCAGGACGGTCCCGGTCACCTGCGCGGAGCGGTCGGAGGCCAGGTAGAGCACCGCCTGGGCCGCGTCCTGCGGCGTGCCGTGCCGGGGCAGCGGCTGGGTCATCTCGATCGTGCGGCCCATGTCGAAGTTCGCGTTGATCGCCGTGGCGATGTTGGCCGGTGCGACGACGTTGGCCCGGATGCCGTGCTCGGCCACCTCGAGCGCCAGGCACCGCGTGAAGTGGATGACGCCGGCCTTGGCCACCCGGTACGACATGACGCCGGCGCCGGGGGTGATGCCGGCCAGCGAGGCGACGTTGACGATCGAGCCGCCCGTGCCCTGCTCGACCATCTGCCGGGCCGCCGCCTGGCTGCCGAGCATGGCACCGAGCAGCGAGACGCCGATCACCTGGTCGAAGTCGGCGAGCGTGTCCTTCAGGAACCGGCGGGGCACCCCCGACACGCCGGCGTTGTTGTACATGACGTGCAGACCGCCGAAGCGGGCCACCGCCGAGTCGACGACGGCCTGCACCGAGTCCCGGTCGCCCACGTCGGTGCGGACGAACGCCGCCGACCCGCCCAGTCCGCTCGCCAGCTCGGTGCCGGCCGGCTCGTCGAGGTCCGCGATCACCACTCGGGCGCCCTCGGCGACGAACAGCTCGACGGTCGCCCGCCCGATGCCGTTGGCGCCGCCGGTGACGATCGCGACCTTGCCGTCGAGCTCGCCCACGCTCAGCCGCCCGCCGGGGTGAACTCGAGGTGGAGCTGGGACAGGCCGCGCAACATGTAGGTGGGAACGTAGCGGTAGCGCCGGTCGCCGGCGGGGCCGTGGTGCTCCTCGGAGATGCGGATGTCGTCCAGGCGGTCGAGCAGGCACTCGACCGTGATGCGTCCCTCGGCCCGGGCCAGCGCGGCGCCGATGCAGAAGTGCACTCCGTGTCCGAAGGCCATGTGCTCGCGGGCGTCGGGCCGGTCCGGCCGGAACTCGTTGGGGCAGTCGAACTTCGACTCGTCCCGATTGGCCGCGCCGTTGATCACCATGACGGTCGAACCGGCGGGGATGGTCACGCCGCCCACCTCGGTGGTCCGCTTGGCCAGGCGGAAGTCGCCCTTGATGGGGCTCTCGAACCGGAGGGCCTCCTCCACGAAGTTGGGGATGGCGTCGTGGTCCGCACGCAGCCGCGACTGCAGGTGTGGGTCCTCGGCCAGCTTCTGGAGCGAGTAGGTGAGCAGCCGCACCGTGGTCTCCTGCCCGGCCGCGAACAGGTTGGAGGCGAGGAGCATCACGTCGGTCACGCTCGGCGTGGAACCGTCGGAGAACGTGGCCGATGCGATGCGCGTCAGCACGTCCTCGCGGGGGTTCGCCCGGCGGTCCTCGATGTACTCGCGGAACGTCTCGTAGAGGAACTCGAGGGGGGAGTGGTCCACGCCGGCCTTGCCGCTGGTCGACGGTGCGGCGAGCTGGTCGCGGAATCGACCCCGGTCCTCCTCGGGGACGCCGAGCAGGTCCGCGATCACCAACATGGCCATGGGCGAGGCGAAGTCGCCGACGAACTCGCACGATCCCGACGCGGCGAAGCCGTCGACCAGGTCGTTCGAGATCCGCCACATGGCCTCCTCGTTCTCATGGAGGCGACGTGGCGTGAACAGCCGCATGAGCAGCCCGCGGTGTTCGGTGTGCTTGGGCGGGTCGAACGACGGGAGTTGGTCCGTGAACGGCAGCGCGCTCCGGTGCTCCTCGATCAGCTCGGTCAGGTCGTCGCCCTCGAGCGGCACCGGGAACTTCCCGAAGGGGCCGATCACCGAGTTGACCGACGAGAACCTGCCAGGGTCGTGGTAGACGGCGAGCGCCTCCTCGTAGCCGGTCACCATGTAGACGCCCTCGTTGGGCTCCTGGTGGACGGGGCACTCCGAGCGCAGCGCGTCCCAGTAGGGGTACGGGTCTCGGATCAGCCGGCCCGACCGGAAGTAGTCGGTGTCGATCAGCTCCGCGCTCTCGCCCGGCGCGGCGTCGGTGGTGTTCGTGTCGGTCATCGTCGGTCCCGTGCTCCGAGGTCGTTCGGTGGGTCAGTCAGTCGTCGGGTTGCTCAGGCGGTGGGCATCCCGTGGCGTGGCGGACCGCCCGGTAGCCGAACACCATCGTGTTGGCGATGCTGGCGCCGGCGCCCAGGTAGTGGCGGCCCATGACGGTGGCGGTGATGTTGCCGGCGGCGTACAGGCCGGGGATCGGCTCGCCGTCGTCACGGAGGACCCTCGCATCCGCGTCGGTGACGAGGCCGCCGCAGGTCCCGATGTCCGAGGGCACCACCTGCACCGCGTAGAAGGGGGCGCGGGCGAGCGGGCCGAGCGACGGGTTGGGCCGGTGCCCGGGGTCGCCCATGGCGCGGTTGTAGGCCGACGCCCCCCGGCCGAAGTCGGGGTCCCGGCCCTCGGCGGCCCCGCGGTTGAACCGCTCGACCTCGGCGGCGAGACCCTGTGGGTCGATGCCGCACTCGACGGCCAGCGCCTCGATCGTGTCGGCCTTCTTGAGCGTGCCGCTCTCGATCAGGCCCTTGGGGAGCTTGCCCGGGCGGGACAGGCCGTGGGAGTAGCGCCGCCGGTAGCCGTCGTCGAACACCAGCCAGCAAGGCACGGCCTGCGCCGTGCGGTCGCGCTCGTACATGGCGCGGCCGATCTCCATGTAGGAGTTGGCCTCGTTGACGAAGCGGTGGCCCTCGGCGTCCACGAAGATCGCGCCCGGCCGGAAGCGTGCGTCGACCAACGTCGACTGGCCGAACTTGCCGCCGCGCGGCGTGGGCAGCCACCAGGCCTCGTCCATCAGGTCGGTCCGAGCGCCCAGGTCCATGGCCGCCTGCAGCGCGTCGCCCGTGTCGCCCGGGTTGGCGATCGACCAGCGGGGTTGCTGCCGCCGATCGGGTGCGTGGGCACGGCGCATCTCGGCGTTGTGGGAGAAGCCGCCGGCCGCGAGCAGCACGCCCTGCCGTGCCCGCACGGTGATCGGCTCGCCCTCGCGGGTGGCGTGCACGCCGATCACGCGCCCGTCGTCGACGACCAGGTCGGTGACCGGGCACTCCGTCCACACCGGCACGCCCCGGGCGTCCGCGATCGCGAGCAGCTGGCCGATCAGCGACGCGCCGTTGGTCAGCAGGTGCCGGCCGCGGGCCTTGGCCGCCCACGTGCGCAGCACCACCTTGGTGGCGGTTCCGAACGCACGCGGCGACCGGTTCCAGTGCGCGAGCGTGCGGACCTCGTTGGTCCTCACCGCCAGCCCCACACCGGCGGCGAGCCCGGGCTGGAGCTTCGGCTCGAGGTCGCCCAGCCGGCGGCCGTCCCACGGGACCGGTTCGATCGAGCGACCGGTCGCCAGCCCGCCCTTCTCGTCGGAGTAGTAGTCGCTGTAGCCGACGCAGCGTTCGAAGCCGACACCCTGCGCCTGCAGGAACGTGACCATCTCGGGGCCGGAGGTGAGGAAGGCGCTGCGGCGCTCGGTGGATGAGCACGCGCCGACGTCGCCGACGACCGCCTCGAAGTGCGCCATGGCGTCGTCGTAGGAGTCGGCCACCCCGTCGGCGTGCAGCAGCGGGTGGTCGGGGATCCAGACCACGCCGCCGGACATGGCCGTGGAGCCGCCGATGAGGTCGCGCTTCTCCAGGACGACCGCAGTGGCGCCCGCGTCGGCGGCGGCGAGCGCGGCCACCATGCCGCCGCCACCCGAGCCGACGATCACCATGTCGACCTCGTGGTCCCATCCGCCGGCCGGCAGGCCCCGGTCGTCGGCCTCGGTCGTCATGCCGCGCCCTCCAACGCCGTGGCGATCACGCCGTCGGCCTCGAGTGCCGCCAGCTCGACGGCGTCGACGCCGAGCTCGGTGAGCAGCTCGGCGGTGTGCTCCCCCAGCAGCGGTGCGTGCCGCGCGTGGAGCCGCTCGGGCAGCCCGGACAGGCGGAACGGGATCGTGCTGTAGCGGGCCGGGCCCATGACCGGATGGTCCAGCTCCTCGAAGAAGCCCCGCGCCTGCAGGGGCGGCAGCTCGGGCTGGCGGTGCGGCTGCTGGACCCGGCCCACCGGCACGCCGGCCGCCCACAGCGCGTCGACCACCTCGTCGCCTGTCCGCTCGGTGCACCACTCCTGCAGACGTTCGTCGAGCAGGTCGTGCGCGGCCAGGCGTCCGGCGTGGCGGTCGAGCGACGGGTCCTGGGCCCAGGCCGGCTCGCCCAGCGCGGCGCGCAGCGCCCGCCACTGGTCGTCGGTGGCCACGGCGATCGCCACGCGGGTGGGTTCGCGGCCGTAGTCGTCGGCGTCGGAGCAGTCGTAGAGGTTCTGCGGCGCGGCGGCGGGTCCGCGGTTGCCGGCGCGCTCCAAGCGCACCCCGCTGGTCGAGTGCTCGACGACCTGCTCCGCGGTGATGCTCAGCGCGGCGTCGACCATGGCGGCCTCCACCTGGCAGCCCTGGCCCGTGGCGTCGCGGTGGGCCAGGGCGAGGAGCACGCCGTACGCCGCATGCAGGCCCGCGTTCGAGTCGCCGATGCAGTACGGCTCGACCGGGTGCCGGTCGGGGTGGCCGGTCAGCCAGGTCAGCCCCGACGCGTCCTCGATCACGAACGCGAACGCCGCGTGGTCGCGCCACGGCCCGTCCAGCCCGAAGCCCGGCATCCGCACGACGATGATGTCGTCGCGCAGCTCCCGCAGCGACTCGTACGAGAACCCGAGTTGGTCCAGGACCCGAGGCGTGAAGTTCTCGATCACCACGTCGCACGTGGCGGCGACCCGGCGCAGCAGGTCGAGGCCCGCCGGCTTGGCGAAGTCGAGCGTGAGGCTCTTCTTGTTGGTGTTGAGCGCGGCGAAGATGGGGCCCTGCTCCCAGTAGCGGTCGGTGTCATGCGAGCGCCCGCCGACCAGTCGCGCACCGTCGGGCCGGCGGGCCGACTCCAGGTGGATCACCTCGGCGCCCAGCAGGGCGAGCAGGTGGCTGGCCGACGGCCCCGCCCAGTACGCGGTCATGTCGAGCACCCGCAGCCCGCTGAACGGCAGCTCGCGCCCGCTCTGGGCCCGATCCCTGGGGCGATCACCCTCGGCATCGGGAACGGCGCCGGCGGTGAACCGGAGCGGCGGGCGCGGTCGCACCGTGCCGTCGGCGTCGGTCCGGAAGGCGTCGCGCTCGCGGAGGTGCTCGATCGTGGAGGCGTTGGCGCCGTCGACGATCGGGGCGTTGGGGATGCGGAAGGCCGAGGCCGTGTCGAGCACCTGGTCGACCGTCTGCCCGCCGACCCACTCGTCGATCTGCTCGGCCAGCGCCCCCCGTTCCGTGAACAGCGACGCATCCTCGGCCCACTCGGGGTGGCCGGCCATCACGCAGAAGTCCAGCCACTGCTGCCCGGTGCCGACGCCGAGTCCGACCAGGCCGTCGCTGGCGGCGGCGACGCCGGGCACGGTCAGCGCCCGTCGCTTGCGCATGGGGCGGCCGAACGCGTCGTGGAAGGTGACGGGGTGGTAGGTGAGGCACATCGCCTGCACCTCGAGCATGGACACGTCGACCAGGTCGCCGCCGTCGGTGCGCAGCGCCGCCATGAGGCCGACCGCTGCGTAGACGCCGGCCAGCCACTCACCGACCTGGCCGCCCACGTGCACGGGCGGGAGCTCCGCCGCGCCGCGGCCCAGGCCGATGATGCCGCCGGACCAGGCCTGGAGCGTGAACTCCGTCGCCGGGCGGTCGCTCCACGGCGTGTCCAGGCCGAAGGGGGAGATGGCCACGACGGAGAGGTGCGTGTGGTCGGTCCGGATCGCGAGGGGGTCCAACGCCGCACCGGGCGACCACACGCATGCGCCCGCCGTGGCCAGAACCCGATCGAGATCGTCCGCGGACGTCGAGGCGATCCCGTCGGAGAGGTGCCGGTGCAGCGCGCCGGCGGAACGACCCGAGGCCGACCACTCCCGCAGCGGGTGGCCGCCGTCGGGCTCGACCCGCGTGACGGTCGCACCGGCGTCGGCGAGCAGCCGGCAGCAGTACGCGCCCGCGATCCAGGTCGACAGGTCGACGACCTGCAGCCCGGCGAGCGGTCGGATGGCGTCGACGCCGTCGCTCACTCGGGCTGCTCCCGTCCCGACTTGGACAGGCGCCACTCGGGGGGGAAGTTGCGGTCGTTGCCCTTGACCGCGTTGTTGAGGCCCGACTCCATGGTGTCGCGGTCCAGGCCGATCACCGATCGGTCGGCGTCGGGCTTGAGCGGTCCCCGCATGGACTCGAGCCAGGCGCTGATGAGGCTGCCCATGTGCTCGCCCTGGTGCTGCTTCATGATCTCGAAGAACACCTTCTGAGCGAACACCGTGTCGGTCGGCAGGTTGTTGGCGCAGGCCATGGCGTACTTGGCCGTCTCGGCCTCGAGCTGGTCGCGGGGCACGACGCTGTTGATGAAGTTGAGCTCCGCCATCTCGGCGGCCGTGAAGGGCCGCCCGGTGAACACCATCTCCTGGAACTTCCGGAGGCCCATCAGCGTCGCCCACTGCCACATGCGCGGGGCGTAGCCGACGTAGCGGAAGGCGGCGTGGCCGAACAGCGCGTCGTCGGACGACACCACCAGGTCCGCATCGGCAGCCTGGTAGAAGTGCCAGCCGTAGCAGTACCCCTTGACCTCGAGGATGCTGATCTTCTTGAAGTCCTGGAGGGAGCGGCAGCCGGCCCGCGGGTCCGCGTACCACTGCACCAGCGACGCGCCGTTCCGGTAGTTCCGCGGCGGCGGCATGGTGATGTCGTCGTCGTCCTCCACGCCGAACTCCTCGCGGAGCGCGGCGTCGCCCTCCCGCTTCGCCATCAGCTCGTCCAGGTCTGCGCCCGAACCCAGGTCGTCGCCCTCGCCCCGGATCACGAGCACCTTGACGTCGTCGTCCAGGCTGGCCTTGAAGATCAGGTCGCCGTAGCGCCGGCGGGCCCCGATCGTGGGGGCGTTGAGCCGGTCGGGACGGTCGAAGGTGATCGTGGCGATCCGGTTCGCCACGTCCTTCTCGTACCGGACGATCTCCTCGGGGGCCGGAATGTCGGTCACGCTCGCTCCTGTGGGGTCGTGGGGTGGCTGGTGCCGGCCGCCGTGCCGGAGGTGGTGCTGAGGAGCTCGGGGCCCCGGTCGGTCACGTGCACCGGGTCGACCGCGATCGCCGCGCCCGCACCCGGTTCCCACACGAAGCTCGTCAGCGCGAACACCACGCCGGGGTCGAGCAGCTCGGACCCGGCGGTGGCCGGCAGGTCCGGCGCGACGATCGGCAGGTCGAACCCCAGCCCGAGGCCCCGCGCGATCGGAGCCGGCGGCGGGGTCACCCCGGCGTCGCGGTAGGCGTCGAGCAGCACGCTCGCCGGTTCGCCCGCCCGGCAGGCCGCGAG
>JAEXGP010000290.1 GCA_023450775.1 Actinomycetes bacterium
AAGAACTACGTGTCCAACCTGCTCACCAAGCTCGGGATGAGCCGCCGGACGGAGGCGGCGGTGTTCGCCGTGCGGATGCAGACACGCAGGCACTGATCCTCACCGTCGGTCGACAGCACGGTCGAGCGGCAGGAGCGTTGACGCACCGGAGTTCGTCGGCGTCCCGAGCGACGTCCACCCTCGGATGAGCTCTGCCCTCACCCGCGCCAGTTCCGGCCCAGTCCCAGGTGCACCGCCGTCGGGGACGGTCGACGTCCCGCGGACGAGCACCTGCCAGCGACCACCGTCGGGTGCGATCCCGTCGGTGTGGACTGCGACCACGTTGCCCTGCATGGCTCGGAGATCGGCGTCCGCGGGATCCACCGCCAGGACGAGGGACAGCCCGTCGCTGCCGTCCGTCACGAGGTGGATCGGCGCCATGAACACGTAGGGCAGCGCCTGGACCGACAGCGCGACCCGGCAGGCCGAGGCTCCGCCGAGATAGGTGACACTTTCGGTACGGGTCAGGTCGCGCCCGGTTGACACTCCTCCACCGTCGCACCGGGCGACCGCGCTCGACAGAGCCCTTGGTCACCATGCGGCCCTCGGGTTCGTCGACGCCGAGTGACCTTCGGCTCTAGGTGGCCGATCCGGAGGGGTGCAGTGTCGATGCAGACGCCCCGGAGGTTCCGACCCGTGGACTCACGCCATCGCTCCGCATCGTTGGTCGCCCTCGTGGCGCTCGTCGCGTTCGCAGGCTGCGCAGCGCCGACGCCGGACCGACCCGTCGACCCGTTGATCAGCTGCGCATCGCTGTCCGGAATCGCGCGCTACCAGCCGCCGGCCACTCCCACGCCGACCGACATCGTCCTCAGCACCGACCCTCCGATGCAGCTCTCGGGCTGCTCGGACCAGCTCGGCCTCGGCATCTCGTCGGGCACGCTGGCCGTCGCCCTCTTCCTCCCGGGCTACCACTGCGGCGCCACCCCGGCGCCCGGCACGCCGTGGGCATCCGGCGCGGGCGTGATCTCGTGGAGCAGCGGCGCGTCGTCCGCGATCGAGGTGTCCCTGTTCGGGATCCAGGGCGGGCTCTTCCCGATCGAGATGCGGGTGACCGGCGGCCAGTTCACCGGCTCGACCGCGCGCTTCGACGTCCGCGGGAGCAACGTCACCGGCGACTGCACCCACACGCCGCTCGAGACGGCGTCGTTCAGCTCGACCGTCCCGGTCGTCCTCCACGCGAACGACCTGCCGCCCCGGCCGGCGCTCACCGGTGCGACGCAGCTCGCCCTGGGCGACCTGCACAGCTGCGCACTCCGGTCGGACGCCACGGTGAGCTGCTGGGGCTTCAACGGGTTCGGACAGCTGATGAGCTCGCCGTTCCAGGACTCCGACGTGGCGGTGACCTCGGAGGGCATCCCGGCGGTGACCTCCCTGGCTGCGAGCGTGTACCACAACTGCGGGGTCTTCGTCGGCGGCGCCGGACGTTGCTGGGCTCCGCTCGGCGTGGGGATGACCGGCGGCGCCACGTCGCCGGGGGGCATCTCCACCGGCAACGCCCACTCGTGCATGATCCTCGCCGGAGGCGGCGTCCGTTGCCAGGGCGACAACTCCCGCGGGCAGCTCGGCGACGGCACCACGACGTTCTCCGAGACCGGCGCCGACGTCGTCGGACCGCTCGACGCGACGGCGCTGGCGGCAGGTTTCGACTTCTCGTGCGCGGTCCTCGGCGACGGCTCCGTCCGATGTTGGGGGGCGAACGGCGCAGGGCAGCTCGGCAACGGCTCCACCGCCGACTCGTCGGTGCCGGTGGCCGTGTCGGGCATCGACGACGCGGTCGCCATGAGCGCCGGCCGGAGCTCCGCGTGCGCCGTGCTCGGCGACGGTTCCGTGCGGTGCTGGGGAGCGAATGATGCCGGTCAGCTCGGCGACGGGTCCACGACTGGAGCCTCTTCGCCCGTGACGGTGAGCGGGCTCACGGGAGCGACCGCCGTGGGCGTCGGTGCGCAACACGCCTGCGCGGCGGTCACCGACGGCGTCGTGCGGTGCTGGGGTGCGAACGCTCGAGGCCAGCTCGGTTCCGGCACGACCGACCCGAGCACGACCCCGGTCGCCGTGGTCGGCCTCACCGGTGCGACCGCGGTCGCGGCCGGCGCCCGGCACACGTGCGCCATCGTCACCGACGACGAGGTGCGGTGCTGGGGTGACGACTCACACGGACAACTCGGGAACGCCACCACGGTGAACACGCCGGTCACGTCGCCGGTGACCGTGGTGCGGAACTGGTGATGACCTCCGACACTGGATGAGGCGGGCGCCACGAGGCAGAGTCGCGACGTGAGAGCGTGGTGGGTCGATCGACCCGGACCGGTGGACTCCGGGCCGCTCGTCCGTGGCGAGCGGCCGATGCCCGAGCCCGGCCCGACCGAGGTCAGGGTGCGGGTCTCGGTGTGCGGGGTGTGCCGGACCGATCTGCACCTCGTCGAGGGCGATCTGCCACAGCACGGTCGCCACGTCGTACCCGGACACGAGGTGGTCGGCGTCGTGGACGCGGTGGGGCCCGCGACCCAGCGCTTCCGGGTCGGACAGCGGGTGGGCATCGCCTGGCTCCGCGGCACGTGCGGAACGTGCCGGTTCTGCCGCCGCGGCGCCGAGAACCTGTGCGTCCAGCCCCGGTTCACGGGCTGGGACGCGGACGGCGGCTACGCGGACCGGGCGGTCGTCGACGAGGCGTTCGCCTACGAGTTGCCTGACGCCATCGATGACCTGCACGCCGCGCCGCTCCTCTGCGCCGGCATCGTCGGGTACCGCGCGCTCCGGCGCGCCGAGCTGCCCGACGGTGGTCGCCTGGGGATCTACGGCTTCGGGGCGTCCGCTCACATCGTGGCGCAGGTCGCGATCGCACAAGGGGCCGAGGTGCACGTCCTCACCCGTTCTGCCGCGGCGCGGCAGCTGGCGCTCGAGCTCGGCGCGGCATCGGTCGGCGGCGCCACCGACGAACCACCCGTGCCGCTCGACGCATCGATCCTCTTCGCTCCCGGCGGTGAGCTGGTGCCGTCCGCGCTGCGAGCCCTCGATCGGGGCGGCACGCTCGCGATCGCCGGCATCCACCTGAGCGACATCCCCTCGATCCGCTACGGACCCGAGCTGTTCCAGGAGAAGCAGGTCCGGAGCGTCACGGCGAACACCCGGCGCGACGGCGAGCAGTTCCTCCGACTCGCGGCGAGGCTCGACGTCCGACCGGTGGTGACCGAGCGCCCGTTCGAGGAGGTGGCCCGAACCCTGTCGGACCTCGCGCACGACCGCTTCGTCGGCGCGGCGGTGATCCGCGTGGACGGGTCCTGAGCGGGTGCGGGCGAACCGTCCGGGGCGTACGCTCGCCGCCGAGCCCAAGTGTTCGCCCTTCGGCTCCCGGTACAGCGCTCAGCGGGTGAGGCCTGGAGGAGGCAGACGCCATGGGTGGACGGGCCCCTTCCCTGGATCGGTACGGCGACGAGTTCGCCTGGTGGCTCCTCGACGCAGCCCCGGATGCGACCCTGGTCGTCGCCGGCGACGGTGACATCGTCTTCGCGAACGGCCAAGCGGGAGAGCTGTTCGGCTACGAGCTCGACCAACTGCTCGGACTGACGGTGGAGGACCTGCTCCCCGAGTCCTTCCGGCGGTCCCACCGGGCACATCGAGCGAGGTTCAGGGCGGAGCCGGCCAATCGGGAGATGGGCAGCGGCCTCGAGCTGCACGCCGTGCGCTCGGACGGCAGCGAGATCCCGGTGGAGGTCAGCCTGAACCCGTTGGTGCTCGGCACCGACCTCCACGTCATCGCCGCCGTCCGCGACATCTCCACGAGGCTGCGGGCCGAAGCCGAGCTCGAGGCGAGCCGCGACGCGTTGGAAGCGGCCGGCCGGGCGCTGGCGGTGACGGAGGAACGCGAGCGGATCGCCCGTGACCTCCACGACACGGTCATCCAGCGGCTGTTCGCCGAGTCGCTCAGCCTGCAGGCCACGCTCGGACGGCTGGACGACCACGAGGAGACCCGTCAGCGGATCGAGGCCGCCGTCGACTCGCTCGACTCGACGATCACCGAGATCAGAGCGGCCATCTTCTCGCTCCACACGGCGCGGATGGCGACGAGCACCGGTGGGCTCCGAGCCGAGTTGCTCGAGGTCGTGGAGACCACGACGGCAACCCTCGACTTCCGGCCGGTGGTCCGCTTCGACGGCAGCGTGGAGATGATCGACGACCGGACGGCGCAGCAGATGATCCCGGTGCTCCGCGAGGGGCTCACGAACGTGGTCAAGCACGCCCGGGCGACCGGCGTCCGCATCGCACTCGAGGTCGGCGACGAGATCGTCCTCACGATCGAGGACGACGGTGCGGGCATCCCCGTGGATCCCGATTCCGGTTGCGGACTCCACAACCTCTCCCATCGCGCCCGGACGCTCGGAGGACGGCTCCAGCTGGACCGCTCCGGATCGGGAACGCTGCTCCGCTGGGCCGTACCCCTCCGCCGTGGATCGGCGTCGGGCAACTGATCGCGCTGGTGCCCACACGCACGCCGTGTGACGTCGCTGCTGGTGGGGCGCGTGGTCACGAAAGGACCGCACGCATACCCTAGGGGGTATCAGTATCGAGCCCGGGGAGGCCGGCATGGACGACATCGCGAACGACGACGAGCAGGGCACGAGCCCGCAGATCGAGGGACCCGTCGTGATCATCGGCGGAGTCGCCGGCGGCATGTCCACGGCGACTCGGCTCCGGCGGCTCGACGACGACGTCGAGATCATCGTGATCGAGCGCAGCGGGCACGTGTCCTTCGCCAACTGCGGACTGCCGTACTTCGTCGGCGGCGTGATCGACGACGAGGACGACCTGACGCTCCAGACCCCCGCGTCGCTGCAGGCGCGGTTCCGTCTCGACGTCCGCGTCGACACGGAGGCCGTGGAGATCGACCCGACGGCACGCCGGGTCCGCATCCGTTCGGTGCTCACCGGCGACGAGGAGGACCTGCACTACGGGAACCTCGTGCTCAGCATGGGCGCCGCACCGACGCGACCCCCGATCCCGGGGTACGAACGGGCGCTCACGCTGCGCACGGTCGAGGACGCGTCCCGCATGGCGTCGGCGGTGGACACGTCGCAGGCATCCGCAGTGGTCATCGGCGCCGGGTTCATCGGGCTCGAGGTCGCCGAGAACCTCGTCCTCCAAGGACTCGACGTCACGATCGTCGAGGCGACGCCGCAGGTCCTCGCCCCGCTCGATCCCGAGCTGGCGATCCTGGTCGAGGAGGAGCTGGTCGCCCACGGGATCCGGGTGGAGACGGGGGCTCAGGTCGCATCGGTCGGCCCGGCCGACGTGTCGCTCGCCGACGGGCGGGTGCTCCCCGCGGACGTGGTCGTCGGCGCGATCGGCGTCCGGCCCGATGTGCGCCTGGCGCACGACGCCGGGATCGCGCTCGGCCCGTCCGGCGGGATCCTGGTGGACGAGCACATGCGCACCAGCGACCCGCACGTCTACGCGGTCGGCGACGCGGTCGAGAAGCCCGACGCGGTCTCGCACGCCACGTCGCTCATCGCCCTGGCGAACATCGCCAACCGGCAGGGGCGACGGGTCGCCGACCACCTCGCGGGGCGTCCGGCACGACCCGTTGAGTCGCTCGGCACCGCGATCGTCAAGGTGTTCGACCTGGCCGCCGCGACGGTCGGGTGGAACGAGAAGCGGCTGCAGGCCGCTGGTCGCCGCTACCGGGTGGTGCACTCCCACCCCTTCGACCACGCCACCTACTACCCCGGCGCCACCCGCCTGGCGATGAAGCTGCTCTTCTCCCCCGACGACGGGAGGATCCTCGGCGCCCAGGCGGTCGGGCGCAACGGGGTGGACAAGCGCATCGACGTGATCGCCACGGCCATGGCCGGCGGCCTGACCGCCGACCGCCTCGCCGACCTGGAGCTCGCGTACGCCCCGCCGTTCTCGTCCGCGAAGGACCCGGTCAACCAGCTGGGCTACATGGCGGAGAACGTGATCAGCGGCGACTGCGACGTGGTCGATCCGCTCGAGCTCGCCGAGCTGGCCGACGGCGGGTGGACCGTCGTCGATGTCCGGTCGGCCGCCGAGCACCGCGCCGGAGCGATTCCCGGCTCCGAGCTCCTGCCCCTCGACGAGCTCCGGGACCACCTCGATGACCTCGACGGCGAACGGGTCGTCGTGTACTGCGAGGTCGGCCAGCGCGGCCACACCGCGACGGCGCTGCTGCGGGACCACGGCATCGTCGCCCGCAACCTCGATGGCGGCTACGCGACGTGGACCGCCGCCACCCGCGCCGTCCGTGGCCGGCAGGGGGCAGCGGCATGAGGTTCCCCGACGAGGTGACCGAGGACGTCCAGAAGCGGCTCCGCCGGGCGGAAGGTCAGCTGCGAGGTGTGCAACGGCTGCTCGACGAGGGTGCGGACTGCAAGGACGTCGTCACCCAGCTCGCCGCGGCGCAGGCCGCCCTGCACCGGGTCGGCACCCGGCTCATGGGCGCCGGCATCCGGCACTGCCTCACCGATCCCGACGCGGCCGAGGCCGACGGCATGACGGTGGAGAGCATGGAGGAGCTGTTCCTGCTGCTCCGCTGAGCGGACCGGAACCTGGCCGACCCCCCTTCAGCTCCTGGCGAGCACCTCGCCGTGCGGGACCAGGAACCAGGCGTCGGCCGCAGCGGCCCACTCGTGCCAGGCGTCGGCACATCGCTCGAGGTCGGCGGGTGTCGCGGCCCCGATCTCGACGGCACGGCTGGCGAGCCGGGAGCTCGTGATGCGCTCGGCCCACGTGGCGCTCCACCACTCGCGGTCCTCGGGCTCGGTGAAGCACCACGTCGAGGCGGTCGCGGTCACCGTCTCGAACCCGGCGGCGAGCGCCCACGACTTGAGGCGGCGCCCGGCGTCGGGCTCTCCCCCGCCGGCCCGGGCGACGGTGCGGTAGATGGCGAGCCACTCGTGGAGGCCCGCCACGTCGGGCCACCACGTCATGGCGGCGTAGTCGGCGTCGCGGGCCGCGACGACCCCGCCCGGGCGGCACAGGGCGCGCATGGCGGCGAGCGTCGCCACGGGATCCGCGACGTGTTGGAGCACCTGGTGCGCGTGCACCACGTCGAAGCGCTCCTCGGCGGGGTCGAGGTCGTGCACGTCCACGGCCTGGAACGTCAGGTGCTCGGCGCGATGGTCCCGCGCCGCCGCATCGATGACCTCGGCGGCCGGGTCAATGCCGAGCACCGGGCCGGGCGCCACCCGAGCGGCCAGGTCCGCGGTGATCGTGCCCGGACCGCAGCCGACGTCGAGCACGGACACGCCCGGACGCAGCTCGCCGATCAGGTAGGCGGCCGAGTTCTCGACGGTGCGCCAGCGGTGCGACTGCAGCACCGGGGCCGCATGGCCGTGGGTGTAGGTGGCGGTGGGTCGTTCGGCGCTCATCGTCGTCCCTTCCGGGTGGTGGTCCTCTTGGCGCGAGGTCGGACGCCGGCCTCGTCGAGCGTGGCGCGGATCAGGGTCGCGGCCGCCCACCGCAGCACGGCGCGGCCGTCCTCGTCGTCGAGCTCGCAGACGTCGCGGAGCACGGTCATCGGCTCCGGCCCGCTCAGCACGCACAGCGCGGTGACCAAGCGGTCCCACGCGTCGGGGGCGACACCGTCCCGCAACGGCGCGAGCGAGTCCTCGTACCAGCGGCGCCGTCGGCCCTCGCGCACGCCCGGCGTCTCGTCACCCTTGCCTGCGGCCTCGAGCCACACGTCGAGGTAGAGCCGGAGCGCGGTGCGGTACTGCGCCTCGGCGTCGAAGACGCGGGCGTTGAACGAGTCGAGCACGTCGACGGCGCGCTCGGCGGCGCCGGCCTCGTCGACCTCCGAGGCGACGGCCTGTTCGATGTCGTCGACGTCCACGTTGAGCGCGACCTCCACGAGCAGCGAGTCCTGGCTCGGGAAGTAGCGGTAGGCGGTGGTGCGCGACACCTGGGCGGCCTCGGCCGCCTGGGCGACGGTCGGGGTGACGCCCCGGTCGAGCAGCTCCTTGGCCGCGTCGACGATCGCGGCTCGGGTCCGCCGCTTCTGGTTCACGCGGCCATGGTCGATCGAGGGCGCTCGATGTGGGACTGGCATGCTGTCATGGTACGGGAGTCCCATGACGACAGCACGGGATTTCGTGGACGTGAGAACGAACGCTCACCGGCCTGACCTCCGGAGTGTCAGACCCTTCCGGCACACTACGAACATGTGTTCGATCGGTGAGGCCGAGGGCGGCGAGAGCGACGGCGGCGAGGAGGGTGGTGGCGAGAGGACTGCGACACCGCAGTTCCTTCCGGCGTTCGCCGGCACCGACGAGTCGCGGGCGGCGGTGGCCGCAGTCCGGGAGCTGGCGGCGACGATCGTGAAGGGGCTGTCCGACGACGAGTGCTTCGGCCTCTTCGACGACGTCGAGGTCGCCCGCCGTTCGCTTGCTGCGGTCGGCGGCGCCGTGCTCGACGAGATCGCCTCCCGCGACCTCTGCGACCGCCGCTACGGCATGACCCCAGGCACCTGGTTCGAACGCCGCCACGGCCGCACCCGCGCCACCGTCGCCGGCGAGGCCCGGGTCGCCCGCCGACTCCGCACCGACCTCCCCCAGATCGCCGCCGCGTTGGCCAACGGTGCCATCAGCGCGGAACGCGCGGCGTTGATCGCCGGCAAGGTCAACGACCGCAACGCCGTCGCGTTCACCGCCGCCCAATCAGCGCTGCTCGATCTGTCTGCGTCGGAGCCGTCGTTCAA
>JAEXGP010000303.1 GCA_023450775.1 Actinomycetes bacterium
TCCACGGCGTCGGGGGCCTCGGCGACCGCTGTGCTCGAGGCGCTCGCCGGGGTCGTGGCCGTGCGGGAGGTGCCGGCAGCGGCACGCCCGGGTCGCGGCGGCACGGCGCGGCCGGCACCGGCGGGCGACGTGGGGGTGACGCCGTGCCAGGACGTGTCGGACACGTCGACGCCCTTGGCCACGAGCCGCTCGCGGATCTGGCGCCACCGCGGCTCGCGCTCCTTGAGCCACGCGGTCAGCGGCGGGGCGACGAACAGCGACGAGTAGGTGCCCGAGACCAGGCCGATCAGCAGGGCGAGCGAGAAGTCGCCGAGCGTCTCCTGACCGAAGACGACCTGGCCGACGATCAGGATCGACAGCACCGGGATGACCGTGACCATCGTGGTGTTCACCGAGCGCATCAGCACCTGGTTGAGCGACCGGCGCATGATCGCCGTGTAGGTGTACTGACCGCTCCGCGACAGGCGCGTGGCGTTCTCCTGGACGCGGTCGTACACGACGATCGTGTCGTAGAGCGAGAAGCCCAGGATCGTCAGGAACGAGATCACGGTGGCGGGCGTGACCTCGATCTGGAAGACCGAGTACACGCCGACGGTGATGATGATGTCGTGGATCACCGCGATCAGCGCGGCGGCGGCCATGCGCGTCTCCAGGCGCCACGCGATGTACGCGGCCACCAGCACCATGAAGATGATCAGCGAGAGCCGGGCCTGGCCGGTGATGTCGCTGCCCCAGGACGGCCCGACGGTGTTGACCTTGACCTCGCCCTGCTCCAGGCCGGCGGCCTCGGCGAGCGCGTCGGCGGCCTTGGCGCCCTGTTGGACGTTGTCGACGCGGCCCGACACCCGGACGATGCGACCGCCCTCGGTGCTGGCGGCCTCCTGGAATCGCTCGATGGCGTTCTCGCCGTACGGCGCGAGCGCCTCGCGGGCCTGGGCCTCGGTGAAGTCCTCGGACGGGATCTCCCAGATGGAGCCGCCCTCGAAGTCGATGCTGAGGTTCAGCCCGCGGACGAACAGCGAGCCGATCGAGATCACGATGAGGACCACCGAGATGACCCCGATGCGGGTCCACAGCCTCGGGAAGTCGAAGTCGTTGCGGCCGCGGTAGAGGTCGGAGAAGACGCTCATGTCAGGCCCCCTCTCCGGTCGTCGCCGGCACGGGATCCGGGGCGGTGTTCCCCGTGGTCGCCCGACGGGCCGACGGCGACAGGTCGTCGGTCGGGATGCCGAACCGCCTGGGGTGCTCACCCTGGCTGGACCGGGCCAGCACCAGCGCGGCGGGGCGCAGGAAGAAGTACGCCGACACGAGGTCCAGGATCGTCGCCACGCCGAGGTAGAAGGCGAAGCCGCGGACCGGGCCGACCGAGAGCCAGTAGAGGACGCCGGCGCCGATCAGCGAGCTCATGTCGGCCTTGAGGATCGTGGAGTACGCCGAGCCGAACGCCTTGTCGACCGATGGTCGGAGCCCCGCGCCGTTGCGCACGTCCTCCTTGATCGTCTCGAAGAACACGATCGACGAGTCGAGCGAGATGCCGATCGACACGACGATGCCGACCACGCCCGCGAGCGTGACCGTGGCGTTGATCCAGCACATGATCACCCAGAGCACCGACGCCGAGATGGTGAGGCTGCCCACCGTCGCCAGCCCGAGGAGGCGGTAGTAGAAGATCAGGTAGGCGCAGACCAGGAGCAGGCCGATCGCACCGGCGATGATGCCGGCCTGCAGGGCGTCCTCGCCGAGGGTCGCCGAGACGGTCTCGGCCTGCTGGGCCTGCAGCTCGATGGGCAGCGAGCCGAAGCGGAGGGCGACGGCCAGGTTCTTGGCCTCTTCCTCGGAGAACGCGCCCGAGATCGAGATGCTGTCGCGCTCGAAGGTCGGGTTGTTGATCGACGGGGCGGACAGGATCTCGCCGTCGAGGACGATCGCGAGCTGCCCCCGGCCCTGCGTGCCCGCGGTGGCCGGGCAGATCGGGTCGCCCGAGTAGCACTTGGCCGCGATCTCGTTGAACTTGTCGATCCCGTCGGCGCCGTCGCGGAACACCGGGCTGACCGTCCACTTGCCGTCGGGGCCGATCCCTGCGGTCGCCGTCTCGACCGCTCGACCGGTCAGCACCGTCGGCCCGAGCTCGTACGCGGCGCCGTCCTGGGTGGACAGGGTGACGTTGGCGTCGGCCTTGTCGTCCTCGGCAGGGGTGGTCTTCGCGGCGAGCTGCGTCTCGAGCTGCAGCAGCTGCTGGAACTTCGAGTCGTAGACGTTCACGCCCCACTGGTTGAGCGGTGCCGGCGTGGTGGTCGTGGTGGCCGGCGCCGTGGTCGTCGTCGTGTCGTCCTGCGCGGGGAGCGCCCGGCTGCGGTTGCCGCCGGAACCCGCGGTGGGGTCGATCGTGGTCGCCGTGCGGGCCGTGGTCGTGGGCGCCGGCGGCGCCGTCGTGGTCGTCGACTCGGGCGGCACCGTCGTGGTGGTGGGGTTCGCAGCCTGGTACTTGGCGTTCTCGTCCTGGGCGACCTGGTCGGCCGTGACGCCCTCGGGCAGGCCGAGCTCGGACCGGAGCTTCTGGACCTCGGCCTCGTCCTTGGTGCGGGCCGCGCCGGTCGGGATCTGACCCACCGGCTTCAGCACCGGACGGAACCGCAGCTCGGCGGTCTTGCCGACCGTGTCGAGCACCTGCTGCTGGTCGGTCGCGCCCGGCAGCTGCACGATGATCGTGTTGCCCTGGCGGGAGACCTCGGGTTCGGCGACGCCCAGCGCGTCGACGCGCTTGCGGATGATGCCGATCGCCTGGTCGAGCTGCTCCGGCGACACCGAGTCGTCGACCTTGCCGTCCTTGACCGGCTGCAGGTTGACCGAGATGCCGCCCTGGAGGTCCAGGCCGAGCGTGGGCGACTTGCCCATCAGGATGGTGACCGCCAGGAGGCCGTAGGCCACGACCATGGTGGCGATCATGATGCGCAGTGGGTGCTTGGTCATTCGCGTCCTCGTCGACGGGCCGGGTCAGGGTATCGGCGTGATGCCCGGACGCGGACGGATCCCCCCGCCGCGATGTCCCCCCGGATGTGGCGACTTACTTCTTGCGGGAACCGGCCTTGGCCGAGCCGCTGCGGGCCGTGCCCACCCCGGTGCCGGACGACTTGGCCGAGGACTTGGTCCGGACGTCCACGGCGTCGTCGCCCGCGTCCGCCGCACCGCCGCCCATCAGGCCGCCGAGCAGGCCGCCGCGTCGTGCGGGCGCGGCCGCCGGATCGGGCTCCTCCATCGAGCGGGCGATGGCGGACTTGGCGACCCGGATCACCACGTCGTGGTCGATCTCGAGGTGCGCCAGGTCGTCGTCGAGGTACGTGATCTGGCCGACGATACCGCCGGTGGTCATGACCTCGTCACCGACCCCCAGGTTCGACATGAGCTGCTGCTGGCGGGCCTTCTGCTTGCGCTGGGGCACCACCATCAGCCAGATCAGCAGGCCGAACGGGATGATGAGGATGAGGATGCCGAGCGGGCTGCCCGACTCCTCGGCGGCCAGGACAGTGGCGAGCGTGTTCACAGTGTGAAGATGCTAGGTCCGACCCGGTGCTGCGGGGCAATCAGGCCCTGAGAGCGGTCGAGGCTCAGGCCATCCCGAGACCGGGCCCGGAGCCCGTCCAGACCTCGGCGACCTCCCGGCGCAGCTGGTCGAGCCGGCCGGCGGCGATGGCCGAGCGCGTCCGGCCCACGAGCGTGAGCATCCAGGTCAGGTTGTGGACCGAGCAGAGCGAGGCCGCCGCCGGCTCCCCGACCGAGCTGAGGTGCCGGAGGTAGCCCCGCGAGTAACGGCGGCACGTGGCGCACGGACACGAGGCGTCGACCGGGTCGTCGGATCGGGCGAACTCGGACCGCTTGATGTTCAGGCGGCCGTGGTCGGTGAGCAGCGTGCCGTGACGGGCCAGCCGGGTGGGCAGCACGCAGTCGAACATGTCGATGCCCATCGCGACCGACTCGACGATCGACACGGGGTCGCCCACGCCCATGAGGTAGCGGGGCTGGTCCTCGGGGAGCTCGTCGAGCGCGGCGGCCAGCGCGGGCAGCATCTCGTCACGGGTCTCGCCCACCGACAGGCCGCCGACGGCGTAGCCGTCGAAGTCGAGCTCCGCGGTGCGACGTGCGGACTCGGTGCGGAGATCGACCTCGGCCCCGCCCTGCACGATGCCGAACAGCGCCTGGTCCTCGGTCCGGCGGTGCGCCGTCCGGGCCCGGGCCGCCCACGCAGAGGTGAGCTCCAACGCCTCGCGGAGGGCCTCGCGGCTCGACGGCAGCGGCGCGCACACGTCGAGGACCATCTGGATGTCCGCGCCGAGCAGCTCCTGGGTGGCCACCGCGCCCTCGGGCGTGAGCAGATGGGTGCTCCCGTCGTACGTCGAGCGGAACTCGGCGCCCCCGTCGTGCAGCTTCGGCTCCAGTGAGAACACCTGGTAGCCGCCCGAGTCGGTGAGCATCAGGCCGTCCCAGCCGGTGAATCGGTGCAGGCCGCCGAGGTCGGCCACGACGTCGGCGCCGGGGCGCAGCATGAGGTGGTACGTGTTGCCGAGCACGATCTCGGCCTGCGTCCCGTCCGCACCCCGGAGGCCGGCGAGCTCGTGCGTCATGAGCGCCCGGATGCTGCCGCGGGTGCCGACCGGCATGTAGAGCGGCGTGCGGAACGTGCCCCGGGACGTGGTGACGGTGCCGGTGCGGGCCCGGCCGTCGGTCGCGGTCACGTCGAGGGTCAGCTTCACGGTCGGTCCTCTGGGGCGTCGGGAGCAGGGTCGGTGCGGGTCAGCAGCATCGCATCGCCGAAGGAGAGGAAGCGGTAGCCGTCCGCCAGCGCGGTGGCGTACAGGTCGCGCCAGTGGGGGCCGACGAACGCCTGGACGAGCGCCAGCAGCGAGGTCCGCGGCATGTGGAAGTTCGTGAGCAGCAGGTCGACGGCCCGGAACTCGAAGCCGGGGGTGATGAACAGGTCGGTCCGGCCGTCGGGCTCCCCGCGGGCGGCGCGGGACTCGAGCGCACGGACCGAGGTGGTCCCCACCGCGACGACGCGGCCGCCGCCGGCCCGGGTGCGCTCGACGGCCTCCCACGTGGTGGCGGGCACCGAGTAGCGCTCCGTGTGGATGACGTGGTCCTCGACGACGTCGGTCGACAGCGGGCGGAAGGTGTCGAGGCCGACGACCAGCTCGACGTGTGCGGAGTCCACGCCGCTGTCCGCCAGTCGCTCCAGCACCGCGGGCGTCAGGTGCAGGCCCGCCGTCGGGGCCGCCGCCGAGGCGGGCCGCTGCGAGAACACGGTCTGGTAGCGCTCGGCGTCATCGAGCACCTCGGTGATGTACGGCGGCAGCGGCATCTCCCCCGCTGCCTGCAGCGCGTCGAGGAGCGAGCCCTCGTGGCGCGGGCGCACCAGCTTGCGTCCGTCGCCCACGTCCTCGCCGACCTCGAAGCTCAGCCCGCCCGCCGAGGCCCCGCCCGCTGCGGCATCGACCACGTCGCCCGGCCGCAGCTTGCGCGCCGGGCGGCACAGGACCTCCCACCACCCGTCGTCGCGCTCCTCGATCAGGAGCACCTCGCCCCCGCCGCCGGTGGAGCGGACCACCGGCACGCGCGCCGGCAGCACGCGGGTGTCGTTGACGACCAGGAGGTCGCCCTCCCTCAGCAGGTCCGGCAGGTCGCGGACGTGACGGTGCTCCGGCGCGGCATCGGGGCCCCGGTCCACGAGCAGGCGCGCCGCGTCACGGGGCTCCAGCGGGACCTGGGCGATCGCCGAGGGCGGCAGGTCGTAGTCGAGCTCGTCGGTCCGCATGCGGCCGGGCGCGGGGCCCTGTCAGCACCCCATCGAGGGACGTCAGAACCCCATCGAGCGACCGATGATCTCCTTCATGATCTCGGTCGTGCCGCCGTAGATCGACGCGATCCGGGCGTCGGTCCAGGCGCGGGCGATCGGGTACTCGTTCATGTAGCCGTAGCCGCCGTGCAGCTGCATGCCCGTGTCGGCCACACGCTTCTGCAGCTCGGTCGTCCACCACTTGGCCATCGCCGCCTCCTCGGCGGTGAGCTGGCCGGCGTTGAGCAGGTCGACGCAGCGGTCGACGAAGGTCTCGGCGATCGTGACCTCGGTCTCCATCTCGGCCAGCTTGAAGCGGCTGTTCTGGAAGGTGCCGATGGGCTGGCCGAACGCCGTGCGCTCCCGGGCGTAGTCGATCGTCCAGCCGAGCATCGCCCGGGCGTGCGCCACTGCGGCGATCGCGATCGACAGACGCTCCTGCGGCAGGTTCTTGACGAGCAGCGTGAAGCCCTGGCCCTCGTCGCCCAACCGGTTGGTGACCGGGACGCGGACGTCGGTGAAGAACAGCTCGGCGGTGTCCTGCGCGTGCATGCCGACCTTGTCCAGGTTGCGGCCCCGCTCGAAGCCCTCCATGCCCCGCTCGACGATCACGATCGACATGCCCTTGTGCTTCTGCGTCGGGTCCGTCTTGCAGGCGACGATCACCAGGTCCGCGTTGATGCCGTTGGTGATGAACGTCTTGGACCCGTTCAGGACGTAGGTGTCGCCGTCGCGGATGGCGGTCGTGGTCATCGACGCCAGGTCGGAGCCGATGCCGGGCTCGGTCATGGCGACGGCGGTGATGAGCTCACCCGAGGCGATGCCGGGCAGCCAGCGCTCCTTCTGCTCGTCGTTGCAGTAGTCGAGGAAGTAGGGCAGGCAGACGTCGTTGTGCAGCGTCATGCCGAGGCCGTGCGGGTAGAGGTCCGCCCGGGTCAGCTCCTCGACGATGACCTGGCTGTAGCGGAAGTCCTTGACGCCCGGGCCGCCGTACTCCTCGGGCACGGCCATCGCCAGGAAGCCGGACTCGCCGGCCTTCGCGAACACCGAGCGGTCGACGATCTCGGCCTCGGTCCACTTCTCGCGGTTCGGGACCATCTCCCGCTCGAGGAACGTCCGGAAGGCGTCCCGGAACATGTCGTGCTCGTCGGTGAAGTTCGTGCGTTCCACTGCTGGGACCTCGGGGGATTCGTGCTGTCGGGGGATGGCGGGGGCGCTGCGCGCCCCG
>JAEXGP010000326.1 GCA_023450775.1 Actinomycetes bacterium
GGCGTCACCGCCGGCACGGCTGCCGTCGGTCGTGCCGGACCCGCCGCCTCCGCCGCCGCCGGCGACCACGACCCGGTCATCGAGGTCGGTGCCGCCCTGGCGCACGTCCGACGAGCCGCCGCCGGAACCGCCGATCTGGCCCCATCCCCAGCCGCCGCCACCGCCGCCGCCGTAGGGGCTCGCACTGCCGCAGTTGCCCCTTCCGCCGACCCAGATCTGCAGCTCCTCACCGGGGGTGACCGAGATCGTCGCCACCGCGCGGGCACCCGCGCCGCCCGGCTCGTCGTAGCCGTGACCGGCTGCGCCTCGGACGTCTGCCGTCACCGCCCACACGTCGTCGGGCACGGTCCAGTCGTAGGTCCCCGGGGTGTCGAAGGTCGCGACGGGCGGCACGGCCGACACCTCGACCGGGCTCGGCACGACCAGCGCGATCGCAGCGATCGCGAGCGCGATCGCGGCCGGGACTGCGTAGCGACGGATCCGTGACATGACTGCTCCTCCCGGAGCCCTGGGCCGGCTCCGGTGAGGCGGCGAGCGTCGGCTCCTGCGTGGAGTCGTCGGCCTCCGTGCCGCGTTGTTGAGCGAACAGGTGTCCCGTCGTGGCCGGCGGTCCCGGCGGGTCGCCCGTAGAGTCGGCTCCGTGGGGGACATGGAGCGCGTGCGGACCGAGCGGCTGCTGCTGCGACGGTTCACCGAGGACGACCTCGAGCCGTTCGCTGAGATCAACGCCGATCCCGTGGTCATGGAGCACTACCCGTCCACGCTGACGCGCGCGCAGTCCGACGCGTTCGTGGACCGGATCGAGACCAGCTGGCGCGAGCGCGGCTGGGGCCTCTGGGCGGTCGAGGTGGTCTCGGACACCGGGGGCGCGGCCGGGGGTCCGACGGGCTTCGTGGGCTACACGGGGCTGTGGCCCGCGGACCACGTGGGGCCGGGACTCGTGGAGGTCGGTTGGCGCATGGCGCACGCGGCGTGGGGTCGGGGGTACGCGCCCGAGGCCGCCGAGGCAGCGCTGCGACTGGGCTTCGTCGACCTCGGCCTGGACCAGATCGTCAGCTTCACGGTCCCGCAGAACACCAACAGCCGTCGCGTGATGGAGAAGATCGGGCTGCGCCACCGTCCCGAGCGCGACTTCGACCACCCGTTGGTCGATCCGGTCACGTCGCCGCACCTCTTCCGGCACGTCCTGTACGCCATCGACCGGGCCGAGTGGGAGGCCCGGCAGGGCGGCGCCGAGTGGGCCGGCGAGGCTACCCGGCGGTAACATCGCGGGACCGCAGGAGGGGGCCCGCGGGGCTCCCCGGATCCTTTGGAGTGGCAATGCCCGGTTCGGTGATTCTCGCGGGGGCCCGGACCCCCATCGGCAAGCTGTCAGGCTCCCTCGCCGGCTTCTCCGGCTCGGACCTCGGCGGCCTCGCGATCAAGGCTGCGCTCGAGCGCGCCGGGGTGAAGGGCGAGGACGTCGACTACGTGTTCATGGGCCAGGTGCTGCTCGCCGGCGCCGGTCAGATCACCGCCCGCCAGGCCGCGGTCGCCGGTGGCGTGCCCATGACGGTGCCGTCGACGACCGTCAACAAGGTCTGCCTCTCCGGCATCCACTCGATCATGCTCGCCGACCTGCTGATCCAGGCGGGCCTGGCCGACGTGGTCGTCGCCGGCGGCATGGAGTCCATGACCAACGCGCCGTACCTGCTGCCCGACGCCCGGGCCGGCATGCGCATGGGCGACAAGAAGGTCGTCGACTCGATGATGCACGACGGCCTCTTCTGCGCCTTCGACCAGTGTGCGATGGGTGCCGGCACCGAGAAGTACGCGGCGTCGGCCGGGATCTCCCGTGAGGAGCAGGACGAGCTGGCCGCCAAGTCGCACGAGCGTGCGGCCAAGGCGCAGAAGGACGGCCTGTTCGACGACGAGATCGTCCCGGTGTCCATCCCGCAGCGCAAGGGCGACCCGGTGATCTTCTCCGAGGACGAGGGCGTCCGCGCCGAGACCACGCTCGACTCGCTCGGCGCCCTGCGCCCGGCGTTCGACAAGGCCGGCAACATCACCGCCGGCAACGCCTCGCAGATCTCCGACGGCGGCGCCGCCGTCGTCGTCGCCTCCAAGGCGGCCGCCGAGCGCATCGGCGGCAACCCGCTCGGCGAGATCCTGAGCTACGGCGAGGTGGCCGGTCCCGACCCGTCGCTGCTGACCCAGCCGTCGCGCTCGATCAAGCAGGCGCTCGAGCGGGCCGGCAAGTCGGTCTCCGACGTCGACCTCTTCGAGCTCAACGAGGCCTTCGCCGCCGTCGGCGTCGCCTCCATGAAGGACCTGGGCATCACCGACGAGATCACCAACGTCAACGGCGGCGCCATCGCGCTGGGCCACCCGATCGGCATGTCCGGCACCCGCGTGGCGCTGCACGTGCTGAACGAGCTCAAGCGCCGCGGTGGCGGCATCGGTGCGGCCGCCCTCTGCGGCGGCGGCGGCCAGGGCGACGCCCTCCTGCTCAAGACCCTGTGATCCACCGCGGATCGCCCGCTTTGGCGGTGGTTTCCGTCGTCTGACGACAGAAACCACCGCCAAACGCAGACAGCACTGCTTCCCCCGAGGTTCCAACCTGGAGGGAAGCAGTGTCAGTTTTCGACGAAGTCGCGGCGATCGCGGCCGACGCGCACGGTTGCGTCGTGCTCTCGCAGCTCAGAGCGATGGAGCTCAGCGAGGGCAAGATCCGCACGCTCGTGCGCACTGGGTTCCTCCGCCGACACGGCGCCGGCCTGTTCACCATCGTCGGCGCGCCGCCCACGTGGCGTCAGCAGGTCATGCTCGAGGTGCTCCGCGGTGGACCACAGGCGGTCAGCTCACACCGGTCGACATCCGCGCTCGCCTCGCTCGATCGGTTCCGGCCCGGTGCGATCGATGTGGTCAGTCCCCGCGGCGGGCGGCGGAGCTCACCAGCGGCACACGTCCACGAGACGTACGACCTGCCGGGACGGGATCGCGACGTCATCGACGGGATTCCCGTCACCTCGGTCACCCGGACGCTGATCGACATGGGCCGCTTCGTCGGCGCTCACCGACTCGGCTCGATGCTGGACGACGCCGTTCGCCGGAAGCTCACGACGTACGACCAGGTGCACGACCGGTTCCGGGAGCTGGCGCGTCCGGGACGGAACGGGATCGGCCGGATGAGGGTCGTTCTCGAAGACCGTCCGTGCGGCGCGCCGGCGCCGGGGAGCGACTTCGAGACGATGGTCCTCCGGCTGATCCTCGACGCCGGGCTGCCTCGACCGGTGCTGCAGCACCGCGTCCAGTGCGACGACATGTACTTCCTGCTCGACCTCGCGTGGCCGGACAAGCTGTTGGCGGTGGAGTGCGAGGGCCACGCCTATCACCAGACACCCACCCAGCTGGCGTGGGACGAGATGCGACGCAACCGCCTGCAGCTCAAGGGCTGGACGGTCCTCACCTACACGTGGATC
>JAEXGP010000358.1 GCA_023450775.1 Actinomycetes bacterium
GTGGTCGGGCTCCTGGTGATCGGCGTGCTGCTGGTGGCGGACGTCCGGGACGCGATCGGGTTCAGCTCGTTCGCCGTGCTCACCTACTACGCGATCGCCAACGCGTCGGCCTGGACGCTGGAGCGGGCGGACCGGCGCTGGCCGCGTTGGCTCGCCGGCGCGGGGATCGTCGGGTGCGTGGTGCTGGCCCTGGCCCTGCCGCGGGCCAGCGTGGTCACCGGGGCGCTGGTCCTGGCCGTCGGTGCCGCCGCGTGGTGGCTGACCGGTCGGCGGTTGCAGGCCTGACGCCGGTGCGCCCGGCCCGCCGGTTCCCGGCGGATCGGCTCGTCAGCGGGCGCCGATCGTGTAGCGGACCTCCTGGTCGAAGCCGATCCGGCCCTGGCCGTCCCGGCACGCCTCGGCGGCGGCGAAGACCTCGGCGCGGACCTCGTCGAACTCCTCCGGCGGGATCGCAGCCCAGAACCGGCGCTGGCCCACCGACATCGAGAAGCGCTGCCAGTGCTCGGGATCGTCGAACCGAGGCGACACCGTCGTGGTCGCCGTCCGCACGTCGCGGTACCCGGCGCTGCGGAGGAGCTCCTCCATGCCGGCATCGCTGGCGAAGGGCCCGGCCTGTCCGTCGGTGCGGGCGTCCTTCACGCCGGGCGGGGCGTGCCGGTGCAGCACGCCGTCCACCGTGTTGCGCCACTGCTCGGTCATCGGGCCGAACGTCGAGACGCCGATCCGCCCACCGTCGACCAGCAGCGGTCGCCAGGCCCGCAGCGCGGCCGCCGGGTCCGGCAGGAAGAACAGGACCAGCGACGACGCGATGACGTCGAACGGTCCGCCGTCCACGCGGGGATCCATGGCGTCACCGACTTCTACGGTGGCGTCCACGCCCGCCGCGGCCACGGCGGCGCGCGCCGCGTCCACCATGCCGGGCGACACGTCGATGCCGACGGCCGCTCCATCCGGCGTCACCGCCCGGGCGAGCGGGACGAGCGCCGCCCCCTTCCCGCAACCCACGTCCAGGATGCGCTCGCCGGGACGCGGCGCGAGCTCGGTGACCAGGCCGCGGGCGATCGGCCCGATGAACTCCACGCCGACGTCGTCGTAGGTGGCCGCCAGCTGGTCGAACAGCGCGGCGATCGGGTTGCCGTCGGGCATGCCTCATCCCTCCCCTGAGCGGGTCGACGTCAGCCTCCCACCGGCGGTTGCCGGTGTCGATGAGTTGGCTCCGCCGGACCCTCGCGGACGGCCGAGCCTCGGCCGACCAGGCGCGACCTCCTGGAGTGCTCCGACGAGGCCGTTGACCATCGGTCAGTGCGGCGCGAGAGTCGACGAGGGGGCACACCCCTGGGTCCTCCCTCCGAGGGAAGGGAACGGGCCGATGACGACGATGACGAGGGATCTGCTCGACGCAGACATGCTCGGCAGGTTCGACGAGCGGGCGCCGCAGTACGACCGGGAGAACCGGTTCTTCGACGAGGACTGGGACGAGCTCCAGCGGTCGGGTTACCTGCTCGGGCCGGTGCCGGAGGAGCACGGCGGGTCGGGCATCGGCCTCGACGAGTACTGCGACCTGGTCCAGCGCCTGGCGTACGTCGCGCCGGCCACGGCGCTCGCCACGAACATGCACTGCTACTGGCTGGGCGTGGCCGCCGACCTCGAGCGCTCCGGCGACACCTCGCTCAACTGGATGTTCGACCGCGCGGTCGCGGGCGACGTGTTCTGCGCCCTGCACGGCGAGGCCGGCAACGACCTGCCGCTGCTGCTGGCGGTGGCGCATGCGGAGCGGGTCGACGGCGGCTGGGAGATCTCGGGCCACAAGATCTTCGGGAGCCTCACCCCCGTGTGGACCCTCGGTGGGTTCCACGCGATGGACGTGAGCGATCCCGACGCGCCGATGATCGTGCACGGCTTCGTGTCCCGGGACGCCAAGGGGGTCGAGATCATCGACACCTGGGACACCCTCGGCATGCGCGCCACCCAGAGCCAGGACACGATCCTGGACAAGGCCTTCGTCCCCGACGACCAGGTGGCGCTGGTCTGCCCGGCGGGCTTCGCCGGCGCCGGGCCCTTCCAGCTGTCGATCTTCGCCTGGGCGCTGCTCGGCTTCTCGTCCGTCTACTTGGGTGCAGCCAAGCGGGCGTTCGACATCATGGTCGAGCAGTTGCCCAGGCGGACCTCGATCTCGATCAGCGGTTCGATGGCGACCCATCCCGAGGTGCAGCACCTGGTCGCCGACATGCGCATCGCCTACGACGCGGCGGACGCGCTGCTCGAGCGCACCGCGCGGGACTGGACCAACGGGGTGGAGCACCCCGACTGGCCCGCCCACCTGGTCGGCTGCCGGTCGTTCGTGATCGACCGCAGCTACGAGATCGTGGACAAGGCCCTCGATCTCACCGGCGGCGCCGGAGCGTTTCGCCGCAACCGCATCGAGCAGCTGTTCCGGGACGTCCGCATGGGACGGTTCCACCCGGGCAACACGATGCTCGCCCACGAGCTGATCGGGAAGCTCTGCCTGGGCGTCGATCCCGACGCAGCCCCGCGCTGGGGCTGACCCGCGGACGGGCCGAGAGCCGGCGTTCGGCGGCGGCTTCTGTCCGATGACGACGGAAACCGCCGCCAAAGCGTCCAGGCATGGACCCGAGGTGAGCGGGGTTCCCGCCGATATCGTCGCTCCATGGCTCGTCGATGGGTATCGCAGCACCCGGACCACGGACGGCAGGACGATGTCGACGGCGCCTCGTCCGTCGCCGGGAGCTCGCACGTGAGCGCCAGCGTGGCGGTTGCCGGCAGCACTGGGGTGACGGCCAGCGCCGCGGTGGCGGGCAGCGCGGGAGTCGTCGGGAGCGTCGGCGTGTCCTGGAGCGCCGGGGTCGTGGGCAGCGCCGGGGTCGTGGGCAGCGCCGGCACCACCGGTAGTGCGGCGGTGGCCGGCAGTGCCGGCACCATCGGGAGCGTGGCGGTCGCCGGGAGCGCGGGGACGGCCGGGAGCGCCGGGGTGGTGGCCAGCCTGCTCACGGCGTTCGGCGTCGGGCTCCGCCAGTGCGTGGCGACGGTGGCCTGCATCCGCTGCCGGCGTTGCGTGGCGTGCGTGGCCTGCATCGACTGCGAGGACTGCATCGGGTGCGTCGGCTGCGTCGGGCTCCGGGGCGCGGTCGGTCTCCGGAACGTCAGCGCGGCTGCGTGAGCCTCTCGCTGCGCGACCGCCCCACCGGCGACACGCGCCGTCGCGATCGGTAGCGTGCAGCGAGGCCCGGGGGCGGGCGGAGCAGCGGAGGGAACCGATGGCGTACGAGGTGGACTTCAACGAGGTGTCGACGGTCGGTCTGGAGTCGTCGCCGGTGGCCGACGCCCTGGCCGGGCTGCGGGCCAACGAGGCGCGCTACTTCAAGAACAAGTTCGACCACGTGTTCACGACCGAGCCGGCCGGCAAGGCCAAGAAGACCATCGACCGGGTGAGCAAGATCCTCGAGGAGGAGCGCGGCATCGTCATCGAGTCGCCGCCGCTCGAGGCCACGTCCTTCGAGGTCCCTGGCATCAGGTTCGACTACGTGTTCTACGAGAGCGGGCTCTCGATCAACGTGATGTGGGAGCACGACAACCCCAAGAAGCACGCGGTGGGCTTCAAGCTGTCGGACGGGATGGAGATCCCCGACGAGTTGAGCTCGTTCAAGTTCGCCCGGCAGAAGTCCAAGCTCGCCGGGACGATCCGGGGCTCCTACTTCGTCATCAAGGGCGACTACTGATCGAGCGAGCGCCGGTACCGCTCGCCGCGCCTCGTCATCCGCGGCGGAGGTGCGGTTCGTCGACGGTCATGTCACCGGTCGTCGGCGTGCCCTGGTAGCTGAGCGCCAGGTTCACGCTGCCTCTCGGGTACGTCACCGACTCGATCACCTCGAACTGCGTGGGCGCGACACCCGTCTCGAAGACGCGCTTCCCGGTGCCGAGCACGATCGGGTAGATCCACAGCTCGACCCGGTCGACCAGACGTGCGTCGAGCAGCGTCTGGAGGAGGCCGAGGCTCCCGATCACGTGCACCGACTCGTGCCGGTCCTTCAGCTCGACCACCGCCTCGGCGACGTCGCCCTGCAGCACCGTCGCGCCCTGCCAGGAGAGCGGGTCGGACAGCGTCCGCGACGCGACGTACTTCGGGACCCGGTTGAGCAGGCCCGTGAACGGGATCTCCTCGGGAGCCGTCGGCCAGTAGCCGGCGAAGATGTCGTAGGTCGTGCGGCCGAGCAGCAGGGCGTCCATGCCCTTCGCCTTCTCGAACATCACCTCGCCGGACTCCTCCTCGATCAGCGGTGCCTGCCAACCGCCGAACTCGAACCCGCTCGCCGTGTCCTCCTCGGGTCCGCCGGGGGCCTGTGCGACGCCGTCGAGGGTCACGAACTCGGTCACGATCAGCTGTCCCATGGGTCGCTCCAGGTGTGAGGGTGCTCGTGGTTCCGACGTGAGGCGTCGCCCCGAGTCATCGGTCCGGGTCGTCGGCCCCCGGTCGTCGGGCAGGGTCGTCGTCCGGCGCGGTCTCCGTGCTCCGCCCGCGGTGACAGGCTGACGTCATGACGGCTGCGGCACCCGCGTTCCTGCCGACCACGTACTCCGCCGGAGGGCTGGTCGCGTCGATCGACCACCTGGCCTCGTCCGCCGGGGCGCAGCTCCTGGCGGCGGGCGGGAGCGCCGTCGACGCCGCGATCGCGGCCAACGCCGTGCTCGCCGTGACGGCGCCGCACATGTGCGGGATGGGCGGCGACCTGTTCGCGCTGGTGCACCAGGGCCCCGGCGCGCCCGAGGTGGTGGACGGGGCGGGTCGTGCGGGGTCCGGCGCCGATCCCGAGCGCCTGCGTCGGGCCGGCCACGCCAGGATGCCGATCCGGGGTGACGTGGCGGCATCGCCCGTGCCGGGCTGCGTGGACGGATGGGTGCTGCTCCATGAGCGCCACGGCCGGCTCCCGTTCGGCGACGTCCTGGCACCGGCGATCCGTCTGGCCCGCGACGGGTTCCCGGTGTCGCCGCTGCTGGCGTTCATGCTCCACACGTTGGCGCCGTTGCAGGGTTGCGACGAGCTGGCCCTGCCCCGGCCGGACACCGGCGAGCTGCTCGTCCGTCCCGACCTGGCGTCCACGCTCACCGAGCTCGCCGAGGGTGGTCGCGCCGCGTTCTACGAGGGTGCGTTCGGCCGTGCGCTGCTGGAGGTGGGGGACGGTGAGTACGAGCCGGAGGACCTGCGCCGACCGCACGCCGCCTGGGTCGACCCGTTGAGGGTCCGCGTGTGGGACCACGACGTGTGGGCGCCGCCGCCCACGTCGTCGGGCTACCTGGTCCTGGCCGGCGCGTGGGTCGCCGAGCGCTGCGGGCTCGGTCCCGGCAGCGGGATCGAGCCCGACGACCCGGCGTGGGCGCACCTCCTGGCCGAATCCGCACGGCTGGCGGGCTTCGACCGGCCCGACGTGCTGCACGACCGTGCCGACGGCGCGCGCCTGCTCGACGAGGCCGAGCTGGCCCGGCGGGCCGGGATGTTCTCGCCCGAGGCGACCGTCCGGCTGGGTGCCGGCGTCCGTGACGGCGACACGACCTACCTGTGCGCGGTCGACGCCGACGGCGTGGGCGTGAGCCTGATCCAGTCGAACGCCATGGACTTCGGCAGCCACGTCGCCGTGCCGGGCACCGGCGTGCTGCTGCACAACCGTGGACTCGGCTTCTCGCTCGAACCGGGCCACCCGGGGGAGTACGGCCCCGGGCGTCGCCCGCCGCACACGCTGTCGCCCGCAGTGGTCACCCGACCGGACGGCTCGCTGCGCGCCGTGCTCGGCACGATGGGCGGCGACTCGCAGCCGCAGGTGGTGCTGCAGATGCTGGCTCGCCTGCTCGTGGCGGGTCAGGAGGCCGGTGACGTGATCGGTGCCCCGAGGTTCGTCCTGGCCAAGGCCCAGCCCCGCAGCGGCTTCGACACCTGGGCCGATCCCGACGACCAGGTGGTCCGCGTCGAGACGCACGCCCCCGACGCGTGGGCGATGGGCATGACCGCGAGCGGACACGAGGTCGAGCGCGCCGGGTTCGACCCCGCCGGCTTCGGTCACGCGCAGCTGATCGAGGTCCGCTCGGACGGCACGCAGGTCGGGGCGGCCGACCCGCGTTCCATGGTGGGCGCCGCGATCGCGGCCACCTGAGCGCAGACCCCAGGACTCGGGTGGCGCGATCGCTCGCCGCCACCCGAGTCCCGTCGCGTGCCGGGGCAGACCCGGGAGGGCGCCTACTTGCGGCCGAACAGCCGAGCGTTGCAGCCGTCCTCTCCGAACGGCGTCTGGATCGGTCCGGCGGCGCCACCACCACCGAGGAAGTCCTTCGTGTGGCCCCAGTTCTGCACGGTGCCGGGATCGAGCGGTTCGTCCTCCAGGCCGGAGAAACCGCACGGCGAGTTGCCGTGCTCGACCATCCCGGTGACGCCGTCGC
>JAEXGP010000366.1 GCA_023450775.1 Actinomycetes bacterium
GGGGCGGGGCGCCGACGGCTCGTGGTCCGTCGATCGGGCGGCTGGGGCCGACCCGCTGCCGCTCACCGAACCACGAGCCTGCGGTGCATGCCGTGCTCGAAGTGCGGCCGGCTGTCCGTGGCCGCCGGGATGAAGCACACGACCTCGTACTCCCCGGGCGTCAGCGTGATCGTGGGCGTCTCCTCCGCGGTCGTCCCGGGTGCGGCGATCACGGTCCCCACGGACTCGACGGCGTCCTTGATGCCGACGGGACCGAGCTCGAACAGCTCCTCGAGCGAGCGGTGGTCGGGGTTCCGGAAGATCGAGATCTCGTGGGCCTCGGTTCCGTCGTTGCGGAAGGACAGGGGGTAGGACCCCGCCGGGAGCTCGTCGGGCACGCCGGTCCATCCGTACTCGGTGGCCACGACGTCGAGTCGTGACGGGACCGTCGTCGTCGGGGCCGTCGAGGTGGGGCCGTCCGCCGCATGCTCCTTGTGGGCGGCGGGGGTGGAGGGACCGTGCGAGGACGATCCGGCGGCGTCGTCGCCGCAGGCGGCGGGCACGAGCGCGAGCCCTGCCGCCAGGAGTGCGCAACCGATCCAGCGCCTCATGACGCCACCGCCGTCGTCAGGACGGAGCGCTCGTCGCCGAGTGCCGCCGTGGCGAGCTTTGCGTAGCCGCGACGGGTCGCGATCCACAGCACCTTCATCATGAACGGGGCGTCGTCGAGGAGGTGGCGCTGTTCGTCGGGGTTCGCGCTCGCCATCAACCACGGCACGGTGAACCGCAGCTCGCCCAGCTTGGGCGACGCCATCGCCTTGCCCTGGATCTCGTCGTAGTCGGCGGCGTCCATGTGGCGGGTGAACAGCGGCAGGATCTCCGCGTCCTCGAAGTCGAGGTGACGGTCCATCAGGCCTTCGAGCTCGGCCGCCCGGTCCGAGGCACCGGCGATCGCGTCGGTGAACGGCACCGAGGGGTCCGTGAGCGCAGCGATGGCGGTGTGGGTGGCGACGATCAGCTCCTCGAGCTCGTGGTGCTCCTCGTCGATCCGTGCGAGGTAGCCCCGCAGCGCCGGCACGCGCTCGAACAGCGCGGGGAAGAAGAAGTCGTCCTCGACCGTGTGGTGGTTGCGCAATTCGCCCTCGAAGCCGGCGTACCAGCGGGCGAGCTGGCGACCCCGCTCGTGCCGCTCCGACTCGGCCACGCCGCTCACCGCGGCGGTGAGTCTGGCGGTGCTCTGGCGGATCGACCGGTGGATCAACCGGTAGCTGGTGAGATCGGGTGTGTTCACGGTGCCTCCTCGGCTTGTAGGTTCCGACGGCACCGTCTCAGGGCGACCTTGGAGCCGACCCCCGAACGGCGCTGCCGCACATGGAGTCCGCTTGGAACCTGACCTTCGCCGCCATGGGTGGCCTGTCCGCGCTCCGGGACGGGGAGCCGCTCGACCTCGGCGGGCCCAAGCAGCGACTGCTGCTGGCGCTCCTGCTCCTGGCCGAGGGTGAGGCGGTCCCGATCGATCGTCTGATCGACGGCGTGTGGGGCGACGCGGTGCCGAACCGCGCCGAGACGTCGGTGCAGGCCTACGTGTCGAACCTGCGGCGGGAGATCGAGCCCGATCGTGCGCCACGCCAAGCCGCGACCGTCCTGGTCACCCGCCCGGCCGGCTACGCCCTGGCGATCGATCGCTCGCAGTTCGACCTCACCCGGTTCGTCGACCTGGCCGCCGCCGGCATCGAGCACCAACGGCTCGGCAGACCGCAGGAGGCGACGGCCGCGCTGGGCGAGGCGACGTCGATGTGGCGACCGCTGCTCCCCGAGTTCGTCGACGTCGCTCCGATCGAGGAGTGGGCGCGCCGTGCCGAGGCGGTGCGCACCGAGGCGCGGGCCCATCTCTTCGCAGCCCGCCTCGACCTCGGCGAGTCGTCCTCGCTCCTGGCCGACCTCCGCGTGGCGCTCGACGACAGCCCGCTCGACGAACGTCTGTGGGCGCACCTGGCGCTCGCGCTCTACCGCTCGGACCGGCAGGCGGAGGCGCTCCGTGCCCTGGCGGAGGCTCGTCAGCGACTCGGTGACGAGATCGGGCTGGAGCCGGGTCCGGCGCTGAAGGCGCTCGAGGCGGACATCCTCGCCCAGTCGCCGTCGCTCATCTGGGTCCCCGTCGAGCCGGTCGTGCCGGTCGCGGCCGCGTCCGACGTGACGACGCCCGCCGCCGCGGCGTCGACGCCGGGGGAGCACCAGCCGGCGTTCGTCGGCCGTGCGCACGAGCTCGAGGTGCTGACCGACGCCGTGCGCCGCGTGGCCGGTGGGGGCGGCGGGGCGGCGATCGTCATCAGCGGCGAACCGGGCATCGGCAAGACCCGGCTCGCCGAGGAGCTCGTCGACATCGCCCGACCGATGGGGATGGCGGTCGCCTGGGCGCGCTGCCCCGAGAGCGCGGCCACCAGCTCGTTCTTCGCCATCACCGAGGTCGCCGAGCAGCTGGCGGCGCAGGGCGTGATCGACCTGAGCGGGGTCCTGCCGTTGGACACCGCGACCGAGGACTCGGACCGACTCGCGATCTACCGCCGCACGCTCGGCGTCCTCCGTGCGATCACCGGCTCCGCCCTCGTCGTGCTGGACGACGTCCAGTGGGCAGATCCCGGATCGCTGCGCCTCATCGAGTTCGTGGCCGGCGAGCTTCGCTCGCTCTCGATCGCGCTCGTGGTGATCACCCGACCGCCGTCCGCCGACTCGCCCGAACCGCTCGTCGACTGCCTGGGCGAGCTGGCCCGCACGGCAGGGAGCGTCCGGCTCGACCTGGCCGGTCTTGACGTCGACGCGGTGGCGCTGTGGCTGGACCGTCGGACCGACGGCGCCGCGTCGCCCGCGCTGGCGGACCTGGTGCACGACCGCAGCGGCGGGAACCCGTTCTTCGCGCAGGAGCTCGTCGAGCTGCTCGTCGGCGAGGACCGGGTCGACGAGGCCGTCGCCGGTCGCGTGCCCGCCGCGGTGGCCGACGTCGTCCGACGTCGGGTGGGGCGTCTGCCCGCGGAGTCGCAGAAGCTGCTGTCGATCGCCTCCGTCGTCGGGCGCACGTTCGACCTGGACGTGGTGGCGCTCGTCGCGGCGACGCCACTGGCGGACGTGCTCGACGCGCTCGATGCACCCGTCGCCGCTGGTCTGGTGCACCAGGACCCCCAGGTGCCGACGCGGTTCCGGTTCTCGCACGCCCTCGTCGCCGAGGCGCTGGAGACCGAGCTCGCGCCGTCACGCCGAGCCCGCCTCCACGCGTCGACGGCCGGCGCCCTGGCATCGCTGCGGGCGGCGACGATCGACCAGCACCTCGCCGAGCTGGCGCACCACGCCCTGGCCGGAGCGATCGCGGGGTCGGCGCCCGACGCCGTCCTCTGGTCGGTGCGCGCCGGCGAGCGGGCCGAGGAGCTCCACGCTCCCGAGGACGCGGCCGGTCACTACGAGCGCGCGCTCGGCGTCATCGACCTCGCCGCCCCCGGCGACCTCGACGTCCGCCTCGAGCTGCTCCGGTCCCTGGGGCGGGCCTGGGCCGCAGCGGGCTCGGAGGAGCGGGCGCAGATGGTCCTCGCCGACGCGATCGAGGTCGCCGACCAGCTCGGCGACGTGGACGAGATGGTCGCCTGCGCGCTCGCGCTGGTGCACCCGACGCTGTGGCAGCCGGGGGAGTACCGGAGTGCGAACGACCGGCTCGTGGCGGTCGTCGACCTGGTGCTCGACCGGCTCGGTCCCGACGGCGACCCCAGCGCGAGGGCCCTCCTGGGCGGCTTCCGGGCCAACCTCACGTACTACGTGGCGTCCCGCGAGGAGCTCGACGCCCGCAGCGCTGCCGCGGTCGAGCTGGCGCGGACCACCGGCGACGACGACGTGATCGCCCGCGTGCTCGTGCAGCGGCTCCAGGCCATCTGGTTCGCCCCGAACGCCGCGCTCCAGCTCGAGCTCGCCGAGGAGGCGCTGGATCTGGCCCAGCGCTCCGGCCTGGACGCCCAGCTCCGCGCGGTCGCCGAACTGCAGCGCATCTGCGCCCTGTACCAGCTGGGCGTCTACGACGAGCCGGCGGTCCAACGGGTCGCCGCGCTGGTCCGCGACAAGGGCTCGCCGATCCAGGTCCTGGAGGTCGAGGCCTTCGTCGCGGCGCGCCTGGCCTGCGAGGGTCGCTACGAGGAGGCCCAGGACGTGGCGGCGCAGGCGGAGGACCTCTTCCGCCGCACGGCTCGACGCAGCGACGCCGCCGTGATGTTCGGGTCCCGGCTGCTGTCGTTCATCGACCAGGGCAGGTTCGACGAGATCGTGCAGATGACCGCCGCGGTGACCGACAGCAAGTTCGGGCAGTCGTCGATCGAGATGATGGGGTTCGTGCTGCTCGAGTTCGGCATGGCCGAGGAGGCACGCGAGGTCGTGGGGCCGGTGGGCTCGCTGCCGGACATACCCGACGACTGGATGTGGCTGTCGACCACCTGCAACGCGGCAATGGTCCGCGCTGTGCTGGGCGACGTCGCCGCGTGCGAGGTGCTCTACGAGCGGCTCGGCCCCTTCTCGGGGCAGGTGTGGATCGTCGGCTCGGTGCCGGTCTGCGGATGCGTGGACCTCGCTCTCGGACGGCTGGCCCAGGCGCTCGGCCGGCACGACGAGGCGCTCCGCCACATCGACGTCGCGATCGAGGTGGACGGGTCGATGGGCTCGCTCGCCTGGCTCGTGCGGGCGCTCGAGGCCAAGGCCGACCTCACCGGCGATCCCGACGACCGTCGGGCCGCGCTGGAGCAGGCGACGGCGATCGGGTGCGTGCCCGTGCTCCGACGCCTGGAGGGCTGAGCTGCGCCGTCAGACCGAGCGTGCGGCGGTCAGGATGAGCTGGGCCACCTCGCTGGGGTGCGACAGCATCGACAGGTGGCTGGAGTCGAGCTCGATCTGCGTCGCTCCCATCCGCGCGGCCATGAACTTCTGCAGCTCGGGGTTGATCGTGCGGTCGGCCGTCGAGATCGCGTACCACGTCGGCTTGGAGCGCCACGCCGCCTGCGTGGTGCGGTCCTTGAAGAGCGTCTCCGACACCGGTCCCTGCACCGCGTGCAGCGCGAGCGCCCGGTCGCGCGGCAGGTCGCTGGCGAAGTCGCGGACGAACGTGTCCTGGTCCAGGCGGCCCTCGCCGTCGGCGAACTTCAGGCCGGCCGACGCCGGTGCGGCCGGGTACTTCGCCGCCAGCTCGCCGTAGTCCTCGCCGGCGTCGGGTCCCCGGGCCGCCACGTAGACCAGCCCGGCCACGTAGTCGTCCACGCCGGCCTCGCTGATGATCGTGCCGGCGAAGGAGTGGCCGACGAGCACGGTCGGGCCGGGGGAGAGCGCGAGCGCTCGCCGGGTGGCGTCGACGCTGTCCTGGAGCGACTCGAGGGAGTGCTGCACGGCGGTGACCGAGAGTCCGGCGTCAAGCAGGTACGGGATCACGGAGGACCACGACGATCCGTCCGCGTACGCCCCGTGGACGAGCACGACCGACTGGGCACCGGACGAACCGGAGGGTGTGGAATCCATGCCCCATGATGGCCGCGAACCCACCGGGTCGAGGACCATCCGTTCGCGACCCCCGGGGGGACTGGGGCGGGTCAGCCGGCGGCGGCCGGCGCGGCGTGCGTGTAGGTGCTCGCGTCGGTGCGGAACTCGGGGTGCCCGTAGCTGCGCAGGCGCTGCTTGAGCGTCCACGTGACCGCGGCGTCGGTGACCGGACGCAGCGGCGGGATTCGGTTGAGGAGCTCGACCGCCTTCATCCGTCCGAAGAGCAGCGGCGCCGCGGCGGCGACGCGCAGCTTGTCGCCGTTGTCGAGGGTCACGCCCATGTCAGCGGCTCGCTTCGAGTCGCCCTGGAGGAAGACCTTGATGAAGAACGCGGTGCTGAAGCTGCGCTCGAACGACTCGGCGATCCGGTTGGGGAGCGAGTGGTCGGGACGGAGGTAGGCCCCCATCGTCGCCCGCACGAGCTCGCCGCAGGTGGCGTCGTCGAACCCCTTGCGGAGCGTGGCGGCGCGGGCGAGGAACACCCGCATCATCCCCTGCGGGTCGGTCGGGAGCAGCTCCTCGGGCAGACCGAGCAGGAAGCAGCGGTAGCGCGCCATCTCGATCTGGCAGCGCTCGTCCTCGGTGAACTCCGTGCGCTTGGCCCGGACCGCCTGCGCCGCGAGCATGAACGACGAGATGAGCCCGGCGGGCATCTGGTCGACCTGCGGGATCGGGATGCCGAACTTCGCCTGGTCCCAGCGGTTGCTGCGGCGCAGCGCGTTGTAGCGGACCATCGAGTGCATGAGCCGCACCATGGCGGCCGCCTCGAATCCCGGTCCGTTCCGACGCATGCCGCCGGGCAGCACGGTGGTGGCGAAGAAGCTCGCCGTCTCGTTGACGCCTCGGGCGGCCCGCTTGTCCGACAGCGACCCGGTGATCGCCATGGGCAGCGCCGCGTACTCGTTGAGGAACGTCGCCAGGAAGGCGCCGCGGATGCCGAAGGGAGCGACCAGCGCGGCCGCGACGCGCTCGCTGCGCGCGCCCCGCTCGACCATGTCGAGGTCGATCCAGTCCGGCGTCGCCTCCATGGCCTCGATGAACGCGACGAGCTCGGCGGGCGGATCGTCGACGGCGTCAAGCCCGTCGCGGCAGGCCACCCGCACCATCTCGATCAGCCGCTGCATCCCGTAGTCGGGCATGCGGGCGACGTAGGCGTCGCAGACGACGTCGCCCAGCATCGTCGCGGTGGTCATGACGTCGATCAGCTCGGTGTCGGCCAGGAGCTCCTCGCGCGACAGCTTCATGCCGGGCGGGAGGTCGGTCTCGTCGTCGGGGCCGAGCGCGAGTCGCTCGGGCACCAGTTCGAAGTCGATGTCGCCGTACATGCCCGGCAACTCGTCGCGCTGGAGCCGGACCCGTTCCCTGAGCGTGTCGGCCGACATGATCCCCCCTCGACGTGCCGGCCGCCCTTCACGGACCGGTCGCCGGAGGAGTCTGTCGAAACTTGACCGTCCGGTCTAGTTCGGATCGTCGTCAACCCGCGACGGTGTCCATGGCTGTAGTTGGGTGTGACGTCGACTGCGGCTGCCGTGCAGCACGGGGGAGGGGGCCCGATGGCCCGAGACTTCGAAGAGTTCTACCGATCGACCTTCCCGTCGATGGTCGTCCTGGCGGTCGCCGTGACGGCGCAGCGCGCCGGTGCCGAGGACATCGTCCAGGACGCGATGGTCGACGCCCATCGTCGCTGGGACCGGCTCGCCGTCTACGACTCGACCAGGGCCTGGGTCCGGCGCGTCGTCGTGCAGCGGTCCATGAAGACGCTGCGCAAGCGGTCGAACGAGCTCGATGCGGCCCGGAGGTCGGCGCGTGCCGACGTGGAACCACCGCAACCTGGCTTCGATCCGCTGCTCCGCCAGGCGCTGATGGCGCTGCCGGACCAGCAGCGGGCCGTGATCGCACTGCACTACCTCGAGGACATGAGCGTCGCCGACACGGCGCGGGTGCTCGGGGTCTCGGACGGAACGGTGAAGACCCAGCTCGTGCGCGGCCGGTCCCGGCTGTCGACGCTGCTCGGCTCGGAAGGGGCGGAACTCCATGGCTGAAGAGAACGACGACCTGCAGGACGACGACGTGCAGAACGACGACCTGACCGGGGTGTTCGACCGGCTCCGCCGCGACGTGACGTCGACGGTGGACGCCGAGGCGGCCCTGACGGAGCTGGAGCGCCGCGAGCAGCGAGCCCGGGGACGTGCGAGCAGGGCCCGGTGGTTGGCCGCGGCCGCCGCGATCGTCGTGCTGGTGGCCGGCGGCGTGGGGATCGCCCGTTGGCGTTCGACCGAGTCGGACGTGAACGTCGTTCCGGCGACGACGACGGCGCCGCCGGAGCCGGTGGACGACTGCCCCGATCGGTCCGATCTGTTCGTCTACTTCGAGGTCGCCGCGACCGATGCCCAGATCGATGCGGTGAGGACCGAGCTCGACGCCTCGGGCGCGACCTCGATCAAGTGGTACGGCGTCGAGGAGTCCTACGACGAGTTCCGGCAGCTGTTCGCCGATCAACCCGACCTCGTCGCCTCGATCGAACCGACCGACTTCCCGCGCTCCTTCCGGGCATCGACGGCAACCCCGTCGGCGGCGAGCGAGCTCGGGGCGGCGTTGGAGTCCCGACCGGGAGTGCTCAGGGTCGAGACCGGGTCCGGGGTATGCCCTGGGAAGACCGACGACGAGACTGCGGTCTGGGAGTGCACGTGGGACGAGGTCGTCGACCTCTCGGCGGTGGTCCCGGAGCGGTTCGATCGGGCGTCGTCCGCGGTGCAGGGCGAACCCGGCGCCCAGTGGTGCGCCCGGCGCTGGGGCGCCATCGGCCACCCCGACATGAGCAGCATCACGCAGTACCTGCCGGAGATCCAGCTGCCCGGACTGGTGCCGGAGGCGTCGGCCGCCGGATTCACCTGGGGGACGGTCGACGGCATGCGCTTCCTCCGCCACGACGAGGCGCCCCAGTGGGGGCTCGTCGCCGACGGCCTCACCGAGGAGGAGTGGACGGCGCTGCGCCAGACGCTGGTCGGCTGAGGCTGTTCGGCCGACGCTGATCCGGCAGTCGTATCGTCGACGCCGTGGCCTACGACGTGGAGCTCGCCGAGCGGGTACGCCGCCGCCTGGCGGACGTGGACGGCGTCACCGAGAAGAAGATGTTCGGCGGGCTCGCGTTCCTGGTCGACGGATCGATGGCCGTCACGGCTCGCCACAGCGGCCACCTGATGGTCCGGGTCCCCAAGGAGCGGACGGCGGACGTGCTGCGGGAGCCGGGTGTCGGCGAGGTGGTCATGCGGGATCGACCGATGAACGGCTGGGTCGACATCGACCCGGCCGTGGTCGACTCCGACGCGGCGCTGGGCGCCTGGGTCGACAGGGGAGTGGCGGCGGCCCGGTCGGCGAGCTCTGGATAGCCGCCAGGGGGAGCGCTCGGCCGTGCTCGGTGACGGCGGCACCGTCGGGCTCTACAGCGCGACCCGGTCTCCGTGGCCGGCATCCACGGGGCGAGCATGCTGTCGTCGGGCGGTTCCCAGGGCTGCGCTCTCGTTCCCGCAGGGCGGCTCAAGTGCTGGGGTGTCAGCGATCTCGGCTCGCTCGGCAGCGGGCCCTCTGTCCCTGCGCCCGGCGAGTTCGTCATCGGCGGGATCAGCGGCTGAACGACGATCGGCGCAGAGCCTCGAGTGCGGCCCTCGACGGGTGATCGAGATGTGCCCTACCGTTCGGGGAGCTCACGGGAGGGGTTGGGCCATGGTGTACAGGTATGCGTTGATCGTCGCGGCTTCGGTGTTCCTGGTCGCAGGATGTGTCGAGGACCCGCCGGCGCCACCGCCGGCGAAGGTCGTGTCCCTGTCCTATGCGCGGGACCACGGCTGTGTGATCGTCGACGCCGGCGCGAAGGTGCGCTGCTGGGGCGGAAACAACAACGGCGACGTCCCCATCGGATCTGAGGCACCCAGCAGCGAGACGGTGGCCGTCCCGCTGCTGTCCGATGCGGTCCAGATCGGCGGCTACTGCTCCGTCGTGGCAGACGGCGGCGTGCGCTGCTGGGGCCCCAACAACGCAGGCCAGCTCGGCAACGGCACGGTCGGTGCGGCCGTCGGGGTCCCGGTCGACGTCGCCGGCATCGACGACGCGGTGCAGGTCGACAGTGAGGGCAACATTGCGTGCGCCGTCGTCGCGGACGGCGGGGTGCGCTGCTGGGGCGACAACCAGGCCGGCGGCGTCGGCGACGGGACCCACGGGCCGACGACCTACACCGACATCCGTTCCACACCGGTGCCTGTCGTCGGCCTCGACGACGCCACGCAGGTCTCGGTAGGCGCCATGCACGCGTGCGCGGTGCGTGAGGGCGGAGAGGTGGCCTGCTGGGGCTACCAGTGGGAGGGCTCGCTCGGCAACGGCCTCGACGCAGTTCACTTCCAGCACGACCCGCCACCACCGGCGGTCGATCATCCGGTGGCCGTGTCCGGTATCGACGACGCGGTCGAACTCAGCACCAACGGCCGCTTCACTACCTGCGCCCTGCACGAGACCGGCAAGGTCAGCTGCTGGGGAGAGAACAGCTGGGGCGTCACGGGTGTCGGCTACGCACCAGGTGCCCCGGACGTCGTCGGGCTCGAGACGGTTCCGACGCCCGCCGAGGTGGCCGGCGTCGACGGCGCGAGCGACGTCGCAGTCGGGACCTGGCAGGCGTGCGCCGTCGTGGGCGGTGGTGCGGTCAAGTGCTGGGGCGACAACTACTGGGGCGAGGCGGGCCAGATCGGCTGGCCGCAGAACGACCCGGTGCTCACCCCGAGCACCGTGGACGGTCTGTCAGGGGTCACGGCGATCGACGCTGGCGAAGAGCGGACGTGCGCGCTCCTGTCGGACGGCACGGTTCGCTGCTGGGGCTATGGGTGGAACAACGCGCTCGGCAACCCTGACGCCGGAGGACCGATCCCTCATCCGGTCCTTGGACTCGGGTAGCCAACAAGCGGCAGCCGCGGTCGGTTGAGGGTGCGGCGCTGCCCCCCCCGGGCTGATCTGCTGTGCGTTCGAGGACGGCAACCGCCGCCACGCGTCCGAGTCATGGTCGGACCAGTGCGGGTGTGACGGGACTCGGATCGTGGCCACGGCGACGCCACCGCGGGCCGAGACCGCAGCACTGGCGTTGGAGGAGCCGCCATCTGAAGGCGGCGCCGGGGCCTCGTCCGTCGTCTCTACCACCGACGACACTTCGTCGTGGGCGGGGCTTCAATCTCCTACCGATTCGCGACCATGGCCGCCGAACACGGTCGACCGGCTTGACAAATATTGTCCGCTGCCGTGGTGGCATCCGAGCGGTGGGACGGTGTGGCGAGCTGGTGGCCGCTGGCGTCGCTGCTCCGACGCGTTCTCTCGACAGTTATCTTGCAGTCCCCGGGCCTCTAGCTCAGTTGGCAGAGCAGCGGACTTTTAATCCGA
>JAEXGP010000322.1 GCA_023450775.1 Actinomycetes bacterium
CGCCACGACAGCAGCGGCGAGTCGATCTGCGCGTCCACCAGGACCACCCGCCGGCCCTCGGCGACGAGCGCGGCGGCGAGTCCCTCGGCCAGGCCCCGCGCGGCCCGGTCGGGCTTGGGCGTGGTCACCAGGATCCGGCTGCCCGGCGCGTCGGGATCGGTGTGCTCCAGGGCCATCGTCGCCACCTGTGCGTACTGGTCCGGCGTGGCGGCGTAGCGACGGCCCAGGTGGCCGACGTGGGTCCACACCCCCATGCCGATGGCGGCCGGCAGGTCGTCGTCGTTGTTGACCCGCGGCCGGCGCTGCGCCAGCAGCACGAACGCGAGCGCGGTGAGGGCACCCGTGATGGCGCCGACGAACGCCGCCCACGCCCGCTTCGGCGGCTGCGCCTCCAGGTAGGTGGTGTCGCTCACCTCCAGGTACAGCGGCGAGGTGTCGTAGCGCTGCTCGCCCGGGTACACCGGCCGCAGCTCGTCCTGCACGCGCTCCAGCGACGCCTGGCGCGACTCGGTGACCACGTTGTCGAGCGCGGTCAGGATGTACGGCCGGGCCTGCTCGACGAGCGCCCGGTCGGTGTCGATGAAGGACAGCTGCATGTACGCGCCGAAGCCGGTCCGGGTCACCAACACGCGGTCGCGGATCTCGGGCACGGTGAGCGGCAGGTCGGCCAGCCGCTGCAGCTCCTGCGCGTACGCCCCGGACGTGACCAGCGAGTCCAGGACCTGGTTGCCGGTCCGGTCGATGAAGACCTTGTCGGTGCCGCTGGACGTGGCCATGTCGATCAGGAACAGGTCGCCGGACGCGCTCCACCTGGTGGGCACCAGCGACATGGCCGCCGAGCACACGATGAGGCCGGTCATCGCCCCGGCCGCCAGCAGGAAGCGGAACCGCCGCGACACCTTCACGTCCCAGCGTGCGAGTACGACGGGCGTCCAGTTCATGTCGGAGGTCGGGGGCGGCGCGGCCGGACGGGGGTCGTGCTCGATCACGGCCGGCGGCGCTGCGGTCCGGGTGCCGGCGCCCACCTCGGCGGGTGCGTTCGACCCGTTGCCGGTGACGTCGCCCGCGCTCACGAAGCCGCGCCAGCGGGTGCCCCACGACGGCACCTGGAGCGCGCTCGACAGCCCGATGAGGCTCCAGGCCACCTTGTTGTTCATGAGCGGCAGGAACATGGAGCTCGAGATGACCGGCAGGGTCATCACGAACATGGTCATGGAGATCTGCTTGGTCTGGCGCCACCTCGGTCTGAGGAAGCCCAGGATCGTCACGCCGAAGATCGCGAGCCAGAGTCCCAGGCCCACCAGGCCCAGGTCGCCCAGGATGTCCAGGAACGTGTTGTGCGACGACACGGTCTCGCGCGTGTCGACCAGCTCGAGGACCCCGGGCGTGGTGGGCAGGCTCGGCAGGATCTTGGTCTGCAGCTGCCCGAACCCGTGGCCCAGCAGCGGCCGGTCCTGGATGAGCGAGATCGTGCCCGTCCAGAGGTCCAGACGGCCGGCGCCGCGGTCGGCGAACCCGCGGGACAGGTTGTTCGGGTTGGCGACGAACCCGACACCGAACGCGATGGCGGCGATCACCACGGCGCCCACGGCGGTGCGGGCCCGCTTGGACGGCGAGATCCCCGGCTTGGTCACCATCGTGCCGACGATCGCGACCGCCGCGCCGATCAGGCCGGAGCGGCTGCCCGCGCCCCCGGCGCCGGCGAACACGAACAGCACGGCCAGGGAGTAGAGGAACCGCTTGGTCGGGTCGGTCTCGTTGCGGCGGTAGTACACCGTCAGCGGGATCATGGCGGCCTGCATGAGCCCGAACACGTTCGGATCGCCGCCGAAGCCCACCGAACGGGTGCCCAGGAACAGCGCGAGCACGCCGGCGCCCGAGCCGAACAGGCCGCCCACCCAGAAGGCCCGCAGGTAGCGCATCACCTTCTCGTGGCTGTCCACCATGAGCGCGGTGACGGCGTAGAGGGCGAGCGCGATCCCGAGGAGGCCGAAGTTGTAGAACCAGCGGCCCACCTGGTCCGACCAGACGCCGCTGAACACGGCGAACAGCACGAGCAGGAAGACCGGCAGCCAGTGCCGCGTGGGGATGGCCGGCGGGCGCCAGCGCTCCACGACCAGCTTGTAGATGAGCACCGCGAACACGACGGCCGCGACCACTCGCGCCATGCGGATGGGGCCCGCACCCAGGCCGTCGAAGTGGGCCAGGAACGCCACGACCTCGATGAAGAGGAAGCCCCGCCGCCACACCCACATGGCCAGTGCGACGATGACCGCCACGCCGACGGCCAGCAGCACGCCCCACTTGGACGCGACCAGCAGCACCAAGAGCGGCAGCACCAGCACGCCGAGCAGCACGGCCGTGGCCGGGCGCGGCCCGCGACGCTGCGGTGACGGGCTGCCCGGGCCCGGGGCCGTGGGCGGTCGTTCGAGTGTCTGCACGGTCCTCCAGTGCCCCCTACCCGCCGGCCGTCCGCCCGGGCGGGCACGCCCCCGGGTCGCCCGGCGGGAGCACCGCTCAAGGGTACCGGCGAGGGGCATCCGCACCAGCAGCGGGCAGGCGCGCTTCACAGCCGGTGCCAGACTCGGGAGATGTCGAGCGCCGACGCCGCTGCCGCCGCCACCGACCCCTTCGCCCTCGCCTCCCGGGATGCCGACGTCCTCCGCGACCGCCTCGGCGAGCACGCGGCGCTGGTCGTGCTGGGATCCGGATGGGCCGGCGTGGTGCCCGAGCTCGGTCCCGAACGCGCCCGCATGCCGATGTCGGACCTGGCGGGGGTGCCCGCGCCCACCGTCGCCGGCCATGGCGGCCAGGCCACGTCGGTCGACGTGGACGGGGTGCCCACGCTGGTGCTGGCCGGCCGCTCGCACCTGTACGAGGGGCACCCGACGGCGACGGTGGTCCACGCCGTGCGGGCCGCGGTGCTCGCCGGCTGCCGGACCGTCTGCCTGACGAACGCGGCAGGGTCCCTGCGCCCCGACGTCGGCGTGGGGACGCCCGTCGTCATCTCGGACCACCTGAACCTGACCGGCACCAACCCGATGGTCGGCCCGGAGCCTCCCGGACCGCCGGGCAACCGGTTCGCGGACCTGTCGTCGCTCTACAGCCCGCGCCTGCGGGCGGCGGCGGGCGAGGACCGGATCGAGGGCGTGTACGCCGGCCTGCTCGGCGGCAGCTACGAGACGCCCGCCGAGATCCGCATGCTGCGGACGCTGGGGGCGGACCTGGTCGGCATGTCGACCGTGCTCGAGGCGATCGCGGCGCACCACCTGGGCGCCGAGGTGTTCGGCGTCTCGCTGGTCACCAACCTGGCCGCCGGGCTGGCGGACGAGATCGACCACGCCGAGGTCCTCGCGGCCGGCGCCGCCGCCCAGGGCCGTCTCGCCGACCTGCTCCGCAGGGTCGTGGCCGCCGCCTGACGTGCCCGGCACCGACCACGACGAGCCCGACGATCAGCGCGACGAGCGCCGTCGCCGGGCCGCGGCCTGGATCGCGGCGGATCCCGACCCGTCGACCCGGGCCCAGCTCGAGGCCGCACTCGCCGAGGACGGGTCCACCGGGGACGGGTCGGTGCTCGCGGCGCTGGTGGACGGGCGGGTCCGTTTCGGCACCGCCGGGCTCCGGGCGCCGCTCGGACCCGGGCCCCGCCGGCTGAACGTGCTCGTGGCCGAGCAGACCGCGGCGGGGATCGCCCGGGTGCTGCTCGACGAGGTCGCCGACGCGCGCGCTCGGGGCGTCGTCGTCGGCCGGGACGCACGGCACGGCTCCGCGGCCATGGCCGACGCCGCGGTCGCCGTGTTCGTCGCCCACGGCCTGGACGTGCGGGCCTTCGACGGGCCGGTGCCCACGCCGCTGGTGGCCGCGACGCTGGCGGACCACGGCGCGGCTGCGGCGATCGTCGTCACGGCCAGCCACAACCCGGCCGCCGACAACGGCATCAAGGTGTACTGGGAGGACGGGGCACAGATCACCTCCCCGCTCGACGAGCGGCTCGCGGCCGAGATCGACCGGGTGGCGACCGAGGTCGAGCGTGCGCTCCTCGACGACCCCGACGCAGGTCGTGCCGCGGCGGCACGGGTCCTGCTGCCGTCCGCGTCGTCGCCCGGCCACGCCACCTCGCTCGGCTCGGCCGACGCGGGCGCGGCCCTGGACCGCTACGTGGCGCGGACCCTCGCCGTGGTCGGCGGGACCCGCAGAACGGTGCCGCTCGCGCTGACGTCGCTGCACGGCGTGGGCGCTCCGGTGGTCGAGCGAGTGCTGCGGGCTGCGGGCCACACCGAGCTCCACGTGGTGGCGGCCCAGCGCGATCCCGACCCCGACTTCCCCACCGTCGCCTTCCCCAACCCCGAGGAGCCGGGAGCGCTCGACCTGCTCGTCGCCGAGGCGCGGCGCACCGGCAGCGCGGCCGGACTCGCCAACGACCCCGACGCGGACCGCCTGGCCGTGGTCGTCCCGACGCGCGACGGCACCTGGCGGACGCTCACCGGCGACGAGGTGGGCGCGCTGCTCTGCCGCCACCTGCTGGCGAAGGACGGGGACGACGGCCGGGAACCGCTGGTCGTGACGACCGTCGTCAGCTCGCGGCTGGCCGCCGCGATCGCCCGGGCGGCGGGCGCGCACGCGGTCGAGACGCTCACCGGCTTCAAGTGGCTGTGCCGGCCCGCCATGGCGCACCCCGAGTGGCGGCAGGTGCTCGCGTACGAGGAGGCGCTCGGGTACGCGGTCGGTCCCGACGCCCGCGACAAGGACGGCATCTCGGCCGCGCTGGTGGTGGCCGACCTGGTGGCGGGCCTCGCCGCGGTGGGCCGGACGGTGCTCGACGAGCTCGACGACCTGGCCCGGGCGCACGGCGCGCACGTCACTCGCAACGGCTGGACCGCGGTCGACGGCGACGGCGGCGGGGCCCAGGTGGTCGCCGCGCTCGAGGAG
>JAEXGP010000421.1 GCA_023450775.1 Actinomycetes bacterium
ACCACGGCCGGCACGCGGCCGTGGTCGCGCCACGGGCCCTGCTCGCCGGGTGGGCGCAGCGGTCCTTCCACCCGGAGCTCGAAGGTGGCGTCGCCTACGCGTAGCAGCGAGCCGTGACCGAGCGTGCCGCCGCCGCGCACCGGCTCGCCGTCGACCTCCACTCGGTCCACCGCACCCGTGGTGTGGACGGACACCGACGAGTCGACGCGCAGGCGGACCGCACCGATCGCGGTCGTGCCGTAGGCCAGCCGCACCGACTCGTCCGTGTCGGCCTGCGCACCGCCCGGGCCCAGGCGGCGCAGGACCACGGGCGCCCACCACGGCGGCCGGGTGGCGGTGTCGGCGTGGGCCACCCGGACGGTGGCCCCCGTCCGGGGTGCCGCCTCGACGGCGGGGCGGTCGGCCCGGGCACCGGACCCGGTGGTGCCCGCCTCGACGACGGTCGACGCGGTCCGTGGGTCGAGCCCGCAGTGCTCGGCGAGCGCTGCCGAGAGCTCGCCCACGGTCGCGTCCTCCGCGAGCTCCACCCGGACGTCGCGCACCTCGGCGTCGCCCGGGAGGAGCACCCGGTAGCGGAGCTCCATCTCCGTCAGGAGCCGGAGGCCTGCCGCTGCTGGCCCACGTTGGTGGCCACGGCCTGCGCCGCGGCCTCGAGCGCGGCGGCCACGCGGGCGAGCTGCGCCCGGTGGTTGCCGTCCCACTCGCTGCGGAACTTGGTGGCGTCCGATCCCTCCCACCACGCCGCCTTGAGCAGGCCGTCCAGCTTCTTGGTCAGCGACGTGATCGCGCCGGCGTCCGCCTGCAGCTGCTTCTGGAGCGCCGACATGGCCTCCGGGTCGAGTCCGAGCTTCGCCATCGGGTTGCACCTCCTGTGCGTGGTCCGCCGGGACGTCCGGGGACCAACAGGAGGGAACCGCGCGGCGAGGGACCGTGTCACCGGGGACCGGTCCCCCTTGACAGGGAGCAGGCGCGACAGTCGGGCGGCAGGTGGGGAGGCGCGACGAGCGGGCGGACCCTCAGCGACCGCGCCACACGGGCGGGCGCTTCTCGACGAACGCGGCGATGCCCTCGGCCGCGTCCTCGAGCTCGGTCGTGACCGTGAGCATGGGGTGCAGCAGGCGCAGTGCGTCGGCCGCGGACTGGTCCCACACGGCGTAGAAGCTGTCGCGGCCGAGCTTCATGACCGACGGCGACTTGCCCGCCAGCGTGGTCGCCAGCTCGTCGACCGCGGCATCGAGCTGCTCGACCGGGACGAGCCGGCTGAGGATGCCCAGGCGATCGGCCTCGGTGGCGTCGATGCGGCGGCCGGTCATCATGAGCTCGAGCGCGCGCTTGGGGGGCATCGACCGGCACAGCGGGACCGTGATCATGTACGGCCACAGGCCGACGTCGATCTCGGGCGTGCCGAACGTGGCGTCGTCCGCGGCGACGACCAGGTCGCAGCTGAGGGCCAGCCCGAACCCGCCGGCCAGGCAGTAGCCCCGCACCCGGGCGATCGTGGGCTTGCCGAGCGTCCAGAGGTCGTCGAACAGCCGGGCCAGCTCGCCGCGGGCGTCGTGCACGTCCGCGTAGCCGGCGTCCGCGCGCATGCCGGTGAGGTCCGCACCCGCGCAGAAGGCGCGGTCGCCCGCCCCCGTCAGCACGAGCACCCGGACGTCGCGGTCGGCGCGCGCCGCGGCCACGTGCGACCGCAGCCCTTCGATCACCTCCCAGCTCAGCGCGTTGCGGCGCTCGGGCCGGTTGATCGTCAACGTGGCCACCCCGTCGGCCACGTCGTACAGCAGCTCTGGGGCCGATCCCGACCCGTCCGTCGCCGATGGGTCTGATGATCCCGACATCCCGCTCACGCTAGTTTCCGGCGGTGGCACTGCTCCCCACACTGCTGGCCATCGCCATCGGCGTGGGCCTCGGCATGTACTGGGGTGGGCGGATCTCCAACCTGCTCGAGTGGGTGCCGCCGCTGTGGGAGGCGCTCGTCGGCGGTGTGGTGCTGAACGTCCTGGTGGACGTCCTGCCGTGGTCCGGGGCGATCATGACGTTCCTGTCGATCCTGGCCACCGGCGCCCTGTTCGCGTTCGCCGTGGTCAACATCCGCATCGGCGGGATGATCCTCGTGGTCGTCGGACTGGGCCTGAACCTGTTCGTCACGATCATCAACTGGGGCATGCCGGTCAGCACCTCGGCCCTCGCCTCGGCCGGCATCGTGACCGAGGCGCAGGTCGAGGACCTGGTGCTCACCGGCGGCCGGGAGGTCTCCGACGGCGCCCTGTTCGGCTTCCTCGGCGACGTGATCCCGCTGCCGTGGGGTCAGGTCATCTCGATCGGTGACGTGCTCGTGCTCATCGGGCTGGCGCTCGTCGTCGCGAGCATCCTGCGCCGCTACGAGGTGGGACGCCCCAGCGGGACCAACCGCCAGGGCCGTGGCGGCTCGGGCGACTACCGCTCGGCGCTCGACGCGCTGGGGAGGGGTCCGGCCCCGCGCAAGGGCCCGGGCCTGCATCCGTCGCGGATGGGCAGCAGCGGGAGCGGTCGGCGTCGGCGCTAGTGGCCGGCGGTAGTGTCCAGGCCCATGGGCTTCTCGACCGGCTTCCAGATCATCCTGTTCGTGCACATCCTGGCGGCGATCGTCGCGTTCGGTGGCAACTTCGTGCAGCCCTCACTGGCCCGGGCCGGCGCGGACGACGCGTCGCTCGCCAAGGTGAACCTGTACATCCAGCTGCCGGCGCTGGTGATCCTGTGGGTGGCGGGCATGGGGGCGCTCGGCATGAGCAAGCCGGGCGGTGCGTCGGAGCCGCTGTACTCGGTGAGCCAGACCTGGGCGGCGATCGCCCTCGTCGTGTGGCTGATCGCCGTGGTGCTGCAGTTCCTCGTCGGCCGCGCCTACCAGACCGGCAAGAAGGACATGGTCCCCGCCCTCAACGGCGTCCTGCACATCTGCCTCGTCGTGGCGCTGTACCTGATGATCTTCCGTCCCGGGGCGCCGGGCGCCTGAGCCGGCCCACCTCCTGAATCGGCACGGCGGGTCCCGATGGCGATCGTCAGCTACTCCCAGGACGGGCGGGTCGCCCGCCTGCTCATCTCTCGCCCCGAGCGCCGCAACGCGCTCAACCACCAGGCGCTCGACGAGCTGCACGACGGCGTGCGCCGGGCGGCGTCATCCGGCGCGCGGGCGCTGGTGATCACCGGCGACGAGGACCAGTTCTGCGCCGGCGCGGACCTCAAGGAGCTCGAGGACCTGGCCTTCACCCGGGCCCTCCGGGCCGCGCTGGACGACCTGGCCGCCCTGCCGTTCCCGACGATCGCCGCCATCGCCGGCGCGTGCATGGGACTGGGCACGCAGATCGCGCTGAGCTGCGACCTGCGCCTGGCCACGCCCGACGCCCGCTTCGCCGTGCCGGTCGCCAAGCTCGGCCTGATGGTCGACCACTGGACCGTCCAGCGCCTGGCCCTGCTCGCCGGCGCATCGACCGCACGGTGGATGCTGCTGACCGCCGAACCGGTCACCGCCCAGGACGCGCACCGCGTCGGCCTGGTCCACCAGCTCGTGGAGCCCGGCGACGTGGGCCCGGGCGCATCGGTGCTGGCCGCCGCTGACGAGCTGGCAGGGCGCATCTCCGGGCTGGCGCCGTTGGCGCTCGCCGGCTCCAAGTTGGGTCTGGACCTGCTGGAGCGGCCGCCGGGGCAGGTCGATCCCGACGGCGCGTACCAGGCAGCGTTCGAGGCGGCGTGGGCCTCCGACGACCTCGTCGAGGGCCGGCGCGCCTTCGGCGAGCGGCGCTCGCCCGAGTTCCGCGGCAGCTGACGGTCAGGCGTCGCTGCCGCGTGCGGTGCCGGTCGTCCGGCCGCCGCTCGACGGGTACACGGTGCAGATGACCTTCCGGTCCGCTCGACCCCAGGACTCCTCTGACGGCCACCACGTCTCGATGTCGAACGACGACGTGGTCCATGCCCGTCCGACGAACGCCTCGAACGCGGCGTAGCAGGTCTGCTCCGCCCAGTCCTGCACGACCGTGGTGCCCGGGTACCCGCCGCCCTTGACCGTCGAGCCGTCGTAGGTCACGACCGCGTACACCTCGTGGGTGTGCGGGTCGTCGCACGACACGAGCCACACCGCCCGGTCCTCGGCGCCCGGATCGTCGCGGGGGAGCTCGAAGCACTGGCCGACCTCGACCTCGCGGAGTCCGATCGCCTCGGCGCCGACCGGCAGGCCGACCGTGGTGGTGGTGGCGACGGTGGTCGTGGTGGTCGGCTCGTCGGTGGCGCCGCCGCCGTCGTCGGAGCAGGCGGCGAGCGCCGCGGTGGCAGCGAGGGCCACGGCCACGAAGGCGATCCGGGTCGCGCTGGGCCTCTTCACGAGCGTCCTCACCGACGGGCCGTCACAGAGAGGGCAGGTACCGGTCGAGGTACACGTAGCTGAACCACACGAGCGCCAGCACGGCCGGGGTGCCCAGCACCCACATCGGCCACCGCTTCCAGTGCTTGCCGACGAACCAGGCGAGCAACCCGACGGCGAGCGCGGCCGCGGCGAACAGGATCGCCGGCAGCAGCGCGCTGTTGTCGCCGCCCATGCCCTCGTCCAGGGCGTTGTCCGACGAGGCGACCGCCTCCTCGACGGCCTTCGACGGGGGAGAGGTGGGGGCAGGCGGCGCGGACAGCACGGCGTTCACGATGATGCGCTGCTTGGCGGAGTACTTGGGATGGCAGGCCGTGAGCGTGATCCGGTTGTCGCCCTTGTCGTCGAGCACGGAGACGTCGGACGGCTTGACGATGTAGGGCGCGGCCTCGGAATCGGGCGCCTTGATCACCGTGTAGAGGAACCGGCCCTGCGGAGTGGTGATCGTGATCTCGTCACCGGGCACGAGCTCGTCGATGCGGTTGAAGGGCGCGCCGTACGTGGTGCGGTGGCCCGCGATGCCGGAGTTGCCGGCCTGTCCCGGCAGCGGCGTGCCGGGGTAGTGGCCGGGGCCCTTCTTGAGGTCGGCCTTGCTGACCCCCTGCACGATCACGCGCTCCAGGCCGATCTTGGGGATCTCGATCACGCCCACGGGCTCGCCCTCGGCCGGCGCGGGCGTGGCCGGTGCGGTGGCGGGGTCCTTGTTCTCGAGCGCTCTCGCCAGGGCGTCGGCCAACTCTCCGGCGTCGTCGGCGCCGGAGACGTCCGCCGTGCCCCGGACGTTGGTGGCGAGCTGATCGGTGAGCTCGGACTGGTTGCGGCCCTCCTCGAGGGAGGTGCCCCAGAGCTGGAACGCGACGAAGCCAAGGATGAAGAGACCGACGATGATGAACGTCCGCCCGACGAACCCCAGGACCTTCGACAGCACGATCACCCACGGTACCGGGGCTTGGCCCCGGCCCCTGCGCAACCGGTACCGTTGACCGGTCCCCCGAACGGCGCCGCCACGCCGTTCCCGCCGCGGTCGGGACCCCGCCGCTCGGCGGTCCGTCGTTCGGAAGTAGCCCCTTGGAGCACGCAGTCCACCTCCGTGACGCCGTCACCCTGCTGGGGCGGTTCCCCGCCCTGGCCGGTGTCGATCTGGACGTGGCGCGCGGCGAGGTCGTGCTGCTCCGGGGCCCCAACGGCGCCGGCAAGACCACCTTGTTGCGCGTGTGCGCGGGCCTGGCCGCGGTGTCCTCCGGCGTCGCCGAGGTGCTCGGCGTGGACCTCGTGCGCCACCGCTCGGGCGTGCGGCGGCGGGTCGGGCTGCTCGGCCACGCGACGTTCCTCTACGAGGACCTCTCGGTCACCGAGAACGTGGACTTCTGGGCCCGCGCCGCCGGCGCCGAGGTGGCCGACGGCCGTCGTGCCCTCGACCGGCTCGAGGTGGCGTCGCGGCTGCACGACCTGCCGGTGCACGCCCTGTCGGCCGGCCAGCGCCGGCGGGTGTCGTTCGCGGCGATGGTGGCCCGACGGCCCGAGCTGTGGCTGCTCGACGAGCCCCACGCCGGGCTCGACGCCACCGGGCGCGACATCGTCGACGGGCTGGTCCGCGAGGCCGCATCGGTCGGAGCGACCGTCCTGTTCGCCTCGCACGAGCTCGACCGGGCGGGCGACGTGGCCGATCGGACCGTCGAGGTCGTGGGCGGCACCGCCCGCTCTGTGATGCCCGAGACCGAGAGAACCCGGTCGGGAGCATCACAGAACGAGCGGGAGGCCGACGACGAGGTGCCGAGCGATGCGTGAGGCGCTGCTCGTCATGAAGAAGGACCTGCGTCTCGAGTGGCGCTCCAAGGTCGGCATCGGCCAGGTGCTGCCGTTCTCGCTGCTGGTGGTGCTGCTGTTCGCGTTCGCCCTCGACCCCGAGCGGGGAGTGCTCGACCGTGTGACCTCGGGCCTGTTCTGGGTGGTCGTGCTGTTCTCGTCGGTGCTGACGATCGAGCGGGCCTTCTCGGTGGAGGCCTCCGACGGCATCTTCGACGCGCTGCGCCTGTCCGGCATGGCGCCGGCGGCGATCTACGGCGGCAAGGTCGCAGCGCTCACCGTGCAGCTGCTGGCGGTCGAGGCGGTGCTGGCCGTCGCGGTGGCGGTGTTCTACGACACGACGTTCCGGGGTCCGGTGCTGATGATCGGTGTGGCGCTTGTCGCAACCCTCGGCATCGCGGGATCCGGCGCGGTCTACGGAGCCCTCGCCGCCCGCCTGCGCAGCGGATCCACGCTGCTTCCGCTGCTGCTCCTGCCCCTCCTGGCGCCCGTGCTGATCAGCGCGACCCGCGGCTTCGAGGTGGCGCTGGGGCGCGAAGCTGGTCCCGGCTGGCCCTGGGTCGCCCTGTTGGGCATCTTTGCAGCGGTCTACCTGACACTCGGAGCGCTCCTGTTCCGCCCGCTCCTGGAGGACGCATGACAGTGGAGAACCAGAGCGCCGCCACCCTGGCTGCGCCACCCGGCGACGCTGCATCGGCCGCGGGCCCGCTCAGCACGGCGTCCAAGGCCACTCGGGTGCTCGGCGTGATCAGCCTGGTCGGCATCGCCGCGCTGGCGCTGTTCGGCCTGGTGCTCACGCCGCCCGACGCCGAGCTGGGCGAGACGATCCGCATCCTCTACATGCACGTGCCGACGGTGTCGACGGCGTACCTGGCGTTCGTGATCACCGCCATCGGCTCGGTCATGTACCTCTGGAAGCGGACGGAGTTCTGGGATCTGCTGGCCGCCTCGTCCGCGGAGCTCGGCGTGCTGTTCTTCGGCCTCACGATCCTCAACGGGATGCTCTGGGGGAAGATCACCTGGGGCGTGTTCTGGCGCTGGGAGCCGCGCCTGACGACGACCGCGGTGCTGATGCTCACCTACATCGGCTACCTGGCCGTCCGGCAGATCCCCACCGAGACCCGCACCCGGGGGACCATCAGCGCGGTGATCGGGATCATGGCGGTGATCAACATCCCGATCACGCACAAGGCGGTCGACTGGTGGCGGGGCCTCCACCAGGAGAAGACGATCTTCGGCACGGTCGACCCCGACATGAAGGGCCTGCAGCTCTTCACCGCCTACCTGGGCCTCACCGTGTTCCTGGTGCTGTTCGCCTGGCTGCTGATCCACCGCTTCCGCGTGGCGTGGCTGGCCGAGCGGGCCGCGGACGTGGGTGTGGACGCCGCCATCGCCGAACGCCGGGCCGAGCGGGCCACGCCGGGCGCCATCGGTTCGCTCGAGGGCCCGGGAGGTGCGGCATGAGCGACACCGCCTACATCGCCACCGCGTGGATCTCCACGTTCGCCGCCGTCGGGCTCTACTCGCTGTGGGTCATCCGGCGCGGACGCAAGCTGTCCAAGGTCGTCCCTCCCGATGAGCGGCGGTGGATGTGAGCTCCGACCGCCCGGATCCGATGCTGCAGGACGACCCCGAGTCGGCCGACGCCGCACCGATCGACGACCGGCTGGACGTCACGCCGCGGACCGCGCCGGCGGCCACGCCGTCGGGTCGCAACGGCTCACGCACGCGCACCTACGTGGCGGTGGGCGCGGTCGCCGTCATCGTGATCGGCCTGGGCCTCGTGCTGTTCAACGGCCTCCGCGACGCGTCGACGTTCTTCTACAACGTCGACGAGGTGGTCGCGCAGCGTGACTCGCTCGAGGGCGACCGCATCCGCATGCAGGGCAACGTGGTCGACGGCTCGGTCCGCACCACGGACGACGGCGTGGAGTTCGTGCTGCGGTTCCACGGCGAGGAGCTGCCGGTCCACCACGTCGGTGACCCGCCCGAGCTCTTCGGTCCCAAGATCCCGGTCGTGCTCGAGGGCACGCTGAAGGGCGACACGTTCCAGAGCGACACGATCCTGATCCGTCACGACGCGTCGTACGACGAGGAGAACGAGGACCGCCTCCGAGAGGCCGAGCGCGACGCCGAGCAGTCCGGTGCCGGCACCACGACGACGGCGCCGGGGCCCGCCCTGGGGGGTGCCTCCGGGTGAACCGGGCCCTCGGACTGGCCGGGGTCATCGTCGGGTTCGGCGGTGCGATCCTGGGCATCATCGTCCTCGCCGCCGGCCTCCGCACCAAGCGGCAGTCGCTGCTGAGGATGGGTCGCTCGTACGCCGGCGTCGTGCTCGCCGGCGCGGTGCTGGCCTTCTTCGCCATGGAGCGGGCGCTGATCACGCGCGACTTCACGGTGCAGTACGTGTTCGACCACGGGTCGTCGCGCACGCCGCCGCTGTTCAACGTCGCCACCCTCTGGTCCGCGCTCGAGGGGTCGATCCTGCTGTGGGGGCTCGTGCTCGCGGGCTACACGTTCGCGGTCGCCAACAAGTTCCGCCGCCGGCTGAGCGACCCGCTGGTGGCGTGGGCGTTGATCGTCATGTTCGCCGTCGCAGTCTTCTTCTTCGGGCTGATGCTGACGGCGACCAACCCGTTCCACGGGGTGACGCCGCCGCCGGGCTACGACGGACCCGGCCCCAACCCGCTGCTGCAGAACCACATCCTCATGGCGTTCCACCCGCCGATGCTCTACCTGGGCTACGTCGGGTTCACCGTCCCGTTCGCGTTCGCGATCGCCGCGCTGATCACCGGTCGGGTGGGGGAGGGGTGGCTCGTCGAGACGCGCCGCTGGACGCTGTTCGCCTGGATGTTCCTCACCGCCGGCATCGTGCTCGGTGCCTGGTGGAGCTACGAGGTGCTCGGCTGGGGCGGCTACTGGAAGTGGGACCCGGTCGAGAACGCGTCGCTGCTGCCGTGGCTCACCGCCACCGCCTACATCCACTCGGTGATGGTCCAGGAGCGGCGGGGGATGCTGCGCGTCTGGAACCTGTCGTTGCTCTGCGCCACGTTCTCGCTCACGATCCTCGGCACGTTCCTGACCCGGTCAGGGGTCGTCGAGTCGGTCCACGCGTTCTCCAACGGCACCGTCGGACCGCTGCTGCTCGGCTTCTTCGCGCTCGTGGTCGCGGTGTCGGTCGTTCTGATCGGCTGGCGGGGCGACCGGCTGAGATCGCCCGGCCGCATCGACTCCGCGGTGTCGCGTGAGGGCGCCTTCCTGGCCAACAACGTGGTGTTCGCCGCGTTCGCGTTCATCGTCCTGCTGGGCACGGTCTTCCCGCTGATCATCGAGGCGCTCAACGGCGACCGCCTGTCGGTCGGCGTTCCCTACTTCAGCCGGATGACCATGCCGATCGGCTTCCTGCTGCTGTTCCTGATGGGCGTGGCCCCGGTCCTGCCGTGGCGCAAGGGCACCGGCGACCTGCTGCGCGACCGCCTCTGGTGGCCGGCCTGGACCGGCGTCGGCACCGTGGTGTTCGCCGCGGCGGTCGGCGCCACCGGCTGGGCCGCACTCGTGGCGTTCGGGCTGGGCGGCTTCGCGGCCGGCTCGGCCATCCGCCAGCTGTTCCTCGCCACCCGCCGTCAGGGCTGGCGGGGCTTCGTCGGTCGTGCCAACGGCGGCATGGTCGTGCACCTCGGCGCCATCCTCATCGGCATCGCCTTCGCTGCGTCCATGAGCTACGTGCGCCAGGCCGAGTTCCAGCTCGAGGAGGGCAAGTCCGCCCGCGTCGCCGGCCACACGGTCGAGTACCTGGGGTCCCGGACGGTCGAGACCGACAGCCGGGTCGAGCTGATCGCCCGTGTGAAGGTGGACGGCGACCGCGTCTTCGAGCCCCGCCTGCACAAGTACCGGGTGGACGGCCAGACGATCGGCACGCCGTCGGTGCGGGTCGGGCCCGCCAACGACGTCTACCTGGCGCTGACCAAGGCGCCGTCCGCCGAGGGCGGCGCGATCGGCCTGCGTGTGATCGTGCAGCCGCTGATCGTGTGGCTCTGGATCGGCGGCATCGTGATGGTGATCGGCACGTTGCTGGCGCTGTTCCCCGGCCGTCGACGCCGCAACCCGCTCGACCCGGTGTCCGCGCCCGTCCCGGCGAGGGTGTCCGATGGTGCGCCAGATGCCCGTGCGCCGGAGGCTGGTGGGTCGAGCGACGCTGTCGATGATGATGCCGATCCCGACGTGGACCCGGCGCCCGAGGAGGTGCGGGCGTGAAGCACCGCTCCGCCATCATCGCCGGCATCGTCGGCGTGGCGCTCGCTGGGCTGATCGTGCTGTTCGCCGTCAGCCCGAAGGGCGAGGATCCGGCCGCGACGGGCTCGAGCCCGTTGGTCGGCAAGCTCGCCCCGGCCCTGGCCGGAGAAACCCGCGACGGCCAGACGTTCGACCTGGACAAGCACCGCGGCCAGTGGGTGCTGGTCAACTTCTTCGCCACCTGGTGTCCCCCGTGCGTCGCCGAGCACCCGGTGCTCGTGGCGCTGTCGCAGCAGGAGGCGGGTTCGCTGCAGATCGTCAGCGTGGCGTACGAGGACGACGCGGACTCGGTGAACAAGTTCTTCGCCGAGAAGGGCGGCGACTGGCCCGTGCTCGCGCAGAACACGTCCGATGCCGGGCTGAAGTACGGCATCAAGAAGCTGCCTGAGTCCTACCTGATCGCCCCCGACGGGAAGGTCGTCGAGAAGCTCTACGGCGGGCTCGACGCCGAGATGGTGCAGGAGATCCAGGAGCGGATCGCCGCCGGGACGGGCGAGGCGGCGGAGGGCGGCTCGTGAGCGCCACCGTCGCGTCGACCACCTCCGGGCGTCCGCTGGGTCGTCGGGTCCGCCAGCAGTGGTGGTGGTGGGCCCTCATGGGCGTGATCGTCATCGTGGCGATCGTGGTCGGCGCCGGGTCGCCGCCCAAGACCGGCGTGTCCGACGAGCGGCTGTTCTCGATCGCCGGCCGGCTCAAGTGCCTGCAGTGCGTGGGGGAGTCGATCGCCGCGTCGCAGTCGCCGATGGCGGTGCAGTTCCGCGACGAGATCCGGGACCGCATGCAGCAGGGCGACACCGACGACGAGATCCTCAACTTCTTCGCCTCCAGCTACGGCCAGGAGGTGCTGCTGACGCCGCCGTCGAGCGGCATCGGGGGCCTCGTGTGGGTGGTCCCGGTGGTCGTGGTCGCCGCCGCGGTGCTGCTGCTGGCCGGCACGTTCCGGCGCTGGCGGCGCGAGCGCGAGGAGCACCACGCCACCGACGCCGACGTCGCGCTGGTGGCCGATGCGCTCGCCGAACGGCACCCCGGCTCCCCGCCGGCCGATCCCTCCGCCGAGGGACCGTGAGCAGCGCCACCCGTCTGGACCCGGACCGGCTGGTCGAGCTGGAGGAGGAGCGGGACCACCTCCTGTCGTCGCTCGAGGACCTGGAGCGCGAGCACGACGCCGGCGACCTGGACGACCACGACTACGCCGAGCTGAAGGACGACTACACAGCCCGCGCCGCCGAGGTCATCCGCGCCATCGAGGAGCACCGCGACCTGGCCGAGCGCAGCCGGCCCGAGCGCAACGTCGGCCGCACCGCGCTGGTCGTGGTGTCCGTGCTCGCGGTCGCCGCCGTGGCGGGGCTGCTGGTCGCACGGTCGTCGGGTCAGCGCGGCTCGGGGACCATCACCGGCAACGACGACATGGTCCGTCAGCAGCTGGCGTCCTGCCAGATGCTGTCGTTCCAGAAGCCGGCCGAGGGCATCGACTGCTACGCCAAGGTGCTCGAGGAGTCGCCCGAGAACCTGGAGGCGCTCACGTACCAGGGCTGGGCCTACATCCGCGACGATCAGGTGGAGAAGGGCGCCGCCAACCTCACCAAGGCGGTCGAGCTCGACCCCGACTACCCGGATGCCCGTGTGTTCCGCGCGATCCTGCTCGCCCGTGCGGGTGAGGCAGCTGCCGCCAAGGGCGACGCCGAGACGGCCCGCACCAGCTTCCAGGCCGCCTCGCAGGAGATCGACCGCTTCTACCGCAACGACCCGCCCGAGGTCGCCGTCCAGGTGCTGCAGCAGGAGGGCCTGGAGCGGAAGGTGTACTTCAACCTGATCGATCCCGCGGTCTACGACTGCTGGCAGACCGCCGCCGACGGCAGCCAGGGATCGTCGAGCCTGGACGAGAAGTTCCTGAACACGCTGGGGGCGTGCCTCGACGGGGTCCTCGCGGCGACGCCGACGTCGACCGACGCACTGCTGTCCAAGGCGCTCTCGCTGGTGGGCACCGCGGATGGTGACGTCGCCGGCGCCCGGGCGCTGACCGACCGGATCCTCGCGATCGACCCGCAGGACTCCAACGCCGTGCTGCTGCAGGCGTCGCTCGCGCTGAGCGAGGGCGACGTCGACGCCGCCACCGCACTGCTCGACCGGGTCGACACCATGGCTCGACCGACGGCCGCGTTCCTGATCGGTCCGCCCGACGAGATGCGGGCGGCCATCCAGCGACTGCGCTCCGCCGCTGCGGCCGGGTCCACCACCGTGCCCGGCGCCGATGGCGCAGGGTCCGACGGTTCGACGACCACGCAGCCACGCGCCGCCGTCTCGACCGTGCCAGGAGCACCGACGATCCCCAACGCCGGCGGCGGCTGACCGAGCTGGTCAGCCGCCCGGTCAGCTGCTGCGGAGTTCGGACGCCGGCGGCGATCCCTCTGCGATCAACTGCGCGCTGCGATCGACGAGCGTCGACTCGGCCGAGCGGTCAGTTCACTTGACCAGCTTGAACAGCGGGGTGAGCGACAGGTCGCCCGTCCGCTCGTCGAGCGCGATGCCGCCGGCCTGACCGTCGATCGGGCCGTTGTCGGCCACCGTGTCGGCATAGCCGGCGACGATGTAGCTGCTGCCGTCCGGGTCAGGCAGGCACTCGGGGTCGCCGGGGACGATCGCTTGGACGACGCCGCCGTTGAGGAACCACGCGTCGTAGACCGTGCCGAGCTCGTCCATGTACTGCCGCTTCTCCAGGTCGAGGTCGGCAGCGACGGCGATCGGGGTGCACGCCTCCTCGGCGGCCAGTACGTCGATCTCGGGCGGTGTGTCGGTGAGCGCTGCAGGGTTCCCATCATCGTCCTGGCCGACGATGAAGGGACCGGGGCGCACGATCTCGAACTTGTAGCCACGAACCGCCGGCGGTGCCGGCGGGTTCGGCTGGCAACCCGCCACGACCACCAGCGAGAACAGCAAGCCTCCGAGCACAGCGAAGGTACGACGAACGATCATGGCCTCTCCCACTCCCGTGTGCCGACCCGCTGCTCGGATCAGCGATCCGCAGTCTGACACCGGTGAACGCGCGCTCCGCGCATGGTCGCAGGCGCCCTCCAGGCCCGGTCAGTTGGACTGTCTCGGCGACCGCACCCTCCGGGTCGACGACGGTCGTTCCGCTGATGGGGCTCGGGCGTAGCATCGTCGCGTGCTGGGAGAGGCACCCGATGTTCGGTACGCCGAGAGCTCCGACGGCCTGCGCATCGCGTACGAGGTCGTCGGCTCCGGCCCGTTCGACGTCGTGTTCGCGCTCGGGATGGTGCCGAACCTCGAGATGTCACGCGAGCTGCCGTTCCTCCGGCGGTGGCTCGACCGCCTCGCCTCGTTCGCAAGGGTCATTCACTACGACCGCCGAGGCGTCGGCCTCTCGGATCGTGACCTCGGCGTCGGCTCGCCGGAGGAACGTGTCGAGGACATCCGGGCCGTGATGGATGCCGCCGGAAGCAGCCGAGCATCGGTGGTCACCTCGATGGATGGCGGCCCGATCGCCTTGGCGTTCGCAGCGATGCGCCCCGAGCGTGTGCGGTCGCTCGCCCTCTACGAGACCTGGGCTCGGGTGTCGTGGGCACCGGACTTCCCCGAAGGTCGGCGTGCTCACCCGCTCACGACGCACGCCGCGTCGCACTGGGGTGACGGGTCGACCTTCGGACTCGTCGTCGGGGACGCATGGGATCCCGCAAGTGCGCAGGCGTTGTTGGGTCGAGCCGAGCGGACCAACAGCTCACCCCGAGTCGCAGCCGAGCACTTCCGCCTCTCCCAGGAAGTGGATGTGCGGTCGCTGCTCGGTGCCGTGCAGGCTCCGTGCCTGGTCGTCAGCCGACCTGCGTACGGGCTGGACCACCTCGCGGCGTCGCTCGCGGCCAGCATCGGAGCGCAGTACGAGGCGCTCGAGGGTGCGCATCTGCACTCGTGGCACGACAGCTACGAAGACCAAGTGCTCGACAGGATCGAACCCTTTCTCACCGGCACCGATGTGCGTATCGCCGCAGATCCTGATCGGGTGCTCACGACCCTGCTCTTCACCGACATCGTCGGATCGACGTCTCGGGCGACGACGATGGGCGACGCGGCATGGACCCGCCTGCTCGCGCGCCACGACACCCGGAGCGCCAACCTCGTGGCAAGCCACCGGGGGCGGCTCGTGAAGCGGACCGGCGACGGCCTGCTCGCGTGCTTCGACAGCCCGGCGGCCGCGGTCCGCTGCGCGTCGGCGATCGTCTCGGACGTCCAGCTGGATGGAATCCAGGTGCGCACAGGCGTCCACACCGGCGAGTGCCAAGCGAGAGGAGGCGACCTCGCAGGGTTGGCCGTCCACATCGCTTCGCGAGTGTGCGATCTCGCCGGGCCGAATGAAGTCCTCGTCACTTCAACCGTGCGCGACCTCGTCGTTGGATCCGACCTGGCCTTCATCGAACACGGCTCGCACCAGCTGAAGGGCGTGGCAGGGAGGTGGGCGCTGTTGAAGTACGAATGCGCCGGCGAAGTGAGCTCGCCCTCGCCGTGACCGCTCAGCCCCACATCGCGGGATCCCTCCGCTCGTCGGCCACCTGCTGGTGCCCGGGAGGGGTCATGCCGCTTCAGACCGTCGACGTTCCTTCAGCAGGTAGCTCTGGCTTCCACACGCGTCGAGGTCGGGCTGGATCGGCTGCGAGATCTAGGGCACCTCGCGAGTGTCGAGTGGCGGGCCGACAATCTGTCCGGAGTACCGGGCGAACGCGGACACGAGGCCCGGGATGTCGGGTGCCGCAGGGGCTGGGAGGCCTGGATGCGCCGCTGGGACGCTGGCGTCCAGGTGGAATCGCTCGACGCCGCCCGGGGTGGCGTACTCGACGAGGTGAGCCGTCTGGGAGTCCACTCGGAACGTGTGAGCGATGCCCTTGGGGAGCCAGGCGAACCCGCCGGGTCCGAGGTGGTGCGTCTCGTCACCGACGACGACCGTGAGCTCACCGTCGATCACGTGGAGCGCCGTGTCCTCCGCTCCGTGCAGGTGCAGCGGAGGCGAGAACCCCAGGGGCGCCCATTGCTCCATCACCGTGAGCTGACCGTTGGTCTGCTCGGCACCGGCGACGACCCGCAGTCGACTTCCGAGGAACCAACGATCCTCTGCCGTCAGGTCGTCGGGGATCGGAGAACCCGGTGCCGTGCTGGTGTCCATGTCGGACCTCCTGACTCGCACTCGATTTCGATGGAGTGCTGCTCTATTCGATAGAGCGATACTCTATTGATGTGGTCGACGCTGTCAAGGGCACCGGTCGCCGGGCGGAGGGCGCCCGCCGAACCAGGGAGGTGATCGTGCTGGCGGCCGCCCGGTTGTTCGTCCAGGTCGGCTACGCAGGCACGACGATCTCGTCGATCGCCGACGAGGCCGGCGTCGCGGTGCAGACGGTGTACGCGGTCTTCGGCAACAAGCAGGCGATCATGGCTGCCGTCGTCGACAGGGCCATCGCCGGAGACGACGCCCCTGTCGCGATCAACGACCGGGACTGGATGCAACTGGTGTGGACGGCGCCGCGCGCCGAGGAGCGACTCGACGCGTACGCCAAGGCGGTTCGGCGGATCATGGACGGGGCCGGTGACGCGTTGATGGCGCTGCACCACGCCGGAGCAGTGGATCCCGAGCTCGAGGACCTCGCCCGCACAGCGGAGGACCGGCGGCGCGCCGGAGCGACCAACGTGATCGACTCCATCCGAGAGGTCTCCGCACTGCGCTCGGGTCTCAGCCGAGCCCACGCGATCGACGTGCTCTGGACCTTGAACAGCCCCTCGGTGCATTGGCAGCTCGTACGGTGCAGCGGCTGGACCGGACGCCGCTACGAGAAGTGGCTCGCTCAGACGATGCGCGACCAGTTGCTTCCAGCGCCCTGAACTCCGCCAGCAGAGGCCGCGCGGCACGCAACGTCACCGCGAGGCCCCGATGTGCCGCTGAGACTCCGCGTTCGGACTCGGCCACGACTATCGCAGCAGCAGGTTGAGCGCCACCGTGAGCACGATCGAGGCGACCACCGACAACAGGATCATCGCCAGACATCCCGGAGCGCCGCCGAGCGGGCGGACCTCGACGTCGCCGAAGCGCATCAGCGACCCTCCCGTCGTTCGGCGGCGCTCCGCTGGATCTCTGCGTCTGCGCGCTCGGCCTGCGCCTTCGAACGCCGGGCGCGTCGGGCAGCGCGCACCGCCGACTTCTCCGTGACGATCTCCTCCGAGCGACGACGACGAGCCGTCCGCTCGGCAGACTCCGTCACGCGCGCCTCGGTCCCGCGCGCTGCCTTCTTCGTCCGTTCGGCGCGCTCCTCGGCTCGGTGCTCCTTCTGCGCCGCCGACGTACGGGCCCTCCGGCGTCGATCCTCCGCGACCGCCTCCCCTTCGCGCTTGCGGCGCCCCGCCGCTCCCCGCCGTTGCTCAAGGTGCTCCACGGCCCGCTGCTCGTCGGCGGCCGCCACGGTTTCGAGTGCAGCGGCACGCCGGAGCTCGTCCAGGGCGGCGCGCTGCGTCTCGCCCCGGGACTGGAGGGTCTCGTCGTGCAGCAGTCCGCCGACGGCCGAGGTCACAGATGCGCGCGCTGCAGTGAACGCCATGGCCGGCGGCCACTCCCGGTCTTGGCGGTGGCCGGAGACCAGCTCCAGTGCAGACAACGGCAGGCGGACGAGCGCAAAGCCGACGTCGAGGGCGGTCCGGGGAACCTGGGTCATCATGATGGCGCTTCCTGTGTCGTTCTCGGGAGTGGTGGTCCGGCCGGACGGCGCCTGTCGGCGGTCGATGAGCCGGGGCGGCGGGCGACGTTCACGCCCCGGCCTCGTCGGCGAGTCGTTCAGCCGTCCGACGGGCCTCCTCGGCTTCGGACTTCAGCTCGTTCACGTGCGCTCGATCGTGACGGTGCTCGGCTGCCGCACGTTTCTCTTCGGCGTCCGCCTCGGCGACCGCCCGACGCTCCTGCTCCGCTGCAGCCTGCTCCGCCCGCTGGCGTTCGGCTTCAGCGGCGTGCTCGGTCCGGCGCAGTTCATCGTCGGCGAGTTGGGTGCGCGCTTCCGCCTGCTCCTCTGCGGCGAGCCGCGCCCGTTCCTCATCGAGCTCGCGCTCACGGGCGGACAGCGCCGCAGCTTCGTCGGCCTCGGCGGCCACGGACTCCAGATGTCGGGCGGTCGCCTCGGCGTCCGCCTTCTCGTCGTGCAACTCGCCCTCTCGACGGAGGCGGTCGTCACCCAGCAGACCGCCGAGGGTCTTCTTGGCGGTGCCGAACAAGCGATCGGCGAGACCGCCGGACCTCGGGGCGGACGGATTGGACATGGTGCGTTTCCTCGGGTGGCTGAGTGGAGCCATTGCGACGGCTCTCGGACGCGAGCGCCCTACCCAGCGGTCGCGCAGCGGTTCGGTGCTGTCGGTCACATCCGCCCGAGTTTGGGCCCCAGCCGGTGCGAGTCGGTCGTGGGCATGCGGCCTGGTACCGGACTCACTCCGCACGTGCCGTCTTGGTCGGAGTTCAGGCGTGTGAGTCATCTGTGATCGAGGGCGATCCGGCGGCGTTCGAGCATCCGCGCCTAGAGCCGCTCCAGACGTGCGGGCTTCCCGTGCTCCGCGAGGAGATGTGCCCGCCCATCGCGGACGTGGAGAGCTTCGACCTCGATGCCGTCCCAGCGCGAGGGCAGGCAGACGGGCCGGTCCGTCCATCTCGAGGGATCGTCCATCGAGGGTCGTAGACCGGAGAAGCCGTAGTAGAGGTTCAACAGGAACCCGGAGAGGTTCGCCATGAAGGGGCCGGCCAACGGCTGTTCGGGGAACTTCCGCGAGTCGTACTCGTGCACGTTCCTGAAACGGTCATCTGTGAAGGCGGCATAGCCGTCGTCGAGGAAACGCAAGGTTCGTCGTCGATCGCCGGTCCATGCAGCCCATGTCGGGTACAACGCCGAGAGCATCGGGCTGCCGATGTAGTCGTCGGCGACATCAAGGTAGTAACCGATGGTGGCGCGCTCGACGGTACGGTCGACGTGGCAACCAGCGGGGAACAGCGCCGCCAGGGCCGCCGGCGTGGCGCCCTTCTCCTCGTTCCGCCTGAACCCATCGTGGTCCAGGATCACGGTGCCGGACGCGTCCATGGGCAGATGGAGATCGCGTCCGATCCGTCGCCACATCTCTGGAACGTGCCGGCCGTGCCGCTCTGCGCAGGCAATGGCGTGGTGCAGCGCGAGCTGCGCCGTCATGTTGACGTAGGCCGAGTTGTCCGACGTCTTCTCGCGCTCGGCGATCCCCGTGGCGCGGAGGATCTCGTAGCCGCGCGCCGTGGCGACCACGCGGCTCTCGATCCACTCCGCGACTCCCTTCAGCACGGGCCAGGCTTCGACGCGATCGAACTCGGAATCCCCCGTGATCTCCACGTACTTGGCGAACGCGATCGCGACGTCTGCTGAGATGTGGTGCTCGAACGCCGCTCCATCGCCGGCGCCGGGCGACGCCTCGTCTCCTCTGCGGGGCGCCGCCTCCCACGGGAACTGCAAACCCCGATAGCCGTTGAGCTGGGCGTTGAGATGGGCGGCGTCAACCGTTCGTGCTCGGAAGTCGAGCATGGCACGAGCCGCGTGCGGCTGGGTCAGGAGGAGCGCGGGGAGGGCGAATGCTTCGATGTCCCACATCACATGCCCGTAGTAGTAGTGGTAGTCGTACCAGCGGGACAGCCCGAAGATGTGCGTGCTCGAGGGGCTCGATGAGTGCGCCGACGTGTTGAGGTAGAAGTAGGCCGCGTCGGTCAGCTCCTGCCAGCGTCTGTCTGCCCCGTGGAGGATGGGTCTCGCACGCCACAGTTCGGTCCAGCACACGTGGTTGCTCTCCCGGAGCTCGTCGAAGCCCAGACGGGCGGCATCGGAGATGAGACGAGCCGCTTGGAGGTCTGGCTTGTCGTGGATCGCGGACGGAACCACGGAGACGAGCTGGTCCATCTCGTACCAGTTGTCGGCGCGAGCGGTGCAACGGTAGGTGACGATCGCCCGAGCATCGGTATCGACCTTCGCTGGTCGTCGCTCGGCTTCGGGGTCCGAGAACTTCGTGGCAAGAGCCATCCCGCACGTCATCAGGCCGCCGTTCGTCTCCCAATGGAGGGCGCCCACGACGGCCTTGCGGTCATCGGCCGGCGGATGTTCGTACATGTCGATCACCCTGCCCGGGACGTCGTTCGTGTCGACTCGCGCAGCGAGCTGGAGCTCGCAGCGCCGATCCACGCGGATCGCGACCCGCTGCGCGGCGACCGTGGGGTGCGTCCGGCTGCAGAACGTCACGATCCGCACTTGCCCGGTCGCCCCAGAGGTTCGGAAAGTGAACGTGCTGATGAGCTCGCCGCAGGTGAAGTCGTACTGCTGGGCGATGTCGTCGACCTGAGCCGGGAAGTCGCGCACGTGCACGCCGTCGATCTGGACGTCACCAGCGAGCGGGTACGGCGCGCGAGCCGTCCCCTCGACGCCGGTCAAGGGGTCCGTCTCGGCCAGCCCGCCGACAACGAGGACGCCCTCGAGCAGGGGAACCTGCATCACGCGCAACCCGAGGAGCCCGTTCGAGAGGTATGAAGGCAGCTTGTCGCCGCTCGGTCCGCGCACGACCGCCGGGCTGCTCGGAATCGGCTGAGGTGAGGTCATGACCGAGCCATACCCGGTCCCGGTCCACCCGTTCGGGACAGGCTCACTCAGCGCTGACCTTCTCCGTGGAGTCAGCTGATGTCGAAGCAGTATCCGGAGCAGCCGCTCTCGATGAACCCATGGGAGCTCACGGTCTTGCGGATCGGGTCGAAGGGCTTCACCGCGCTGGACGCTGCGACGGTGCAGGCATCGCTGGACCGCATTTGAGGTCCTGAACGGTCCTCCTTGAGGGAGCCAAGCAGTGCCGGCAGTGCACCAGGTGCGCACTGGCCCGGTTGGTCGACAAGCTCGGCCGCCCGGACGTCAGGCAAGGGCCGCGAGCTTGGCCGGGTTGCGCACCCAGCGGATCTCGGCGGCGTCGCCCCTTTCACCTGGTTCGATGAACACTGCGCCGATCACTTCGCCGGATCCGGTGGTGACGAGCACAGCGGGGCCACCGTTGAGCGTCACGGGTGTCACCGCCCCGCCGGTGTCGAGGCGCCCGATGGCGAAGGCGAGGAAGCGGGCGACGCGTTCGGCTCCGCGAATGGGGTTCCGGGCCGCTGTCCTCACGTTGGCGCCGCCGTCGAAGACGAGCTCGACGTCGTCGGTGAGCATGTCGAGGAACGCGGCGAGATCGCCGCCTTCGCAGGCGTCGAGGAAGCGGCGCAGGACCTCGTCGCGTTGCGACAGATCAGCGTCGACTCGGGGGCGGCCGGCGTCGATCCGCTGCCGTGCACGGCGGAGCAGCTGTCGACACGACGCGTCGGTGCGGCCGAGCATCTCGGCGATGTCGGAGTGCGGATAGGCGAACACGTCGTGGAGCAACAGCACGGCGCGTTCCTCGGGGCTGAGGAGCTCGAGCACGACGAGGAACGCCATCGACAGCGTGTCGGAGAGCTCGGCGTGCGCCGCGGCGTCGGGTGCCGGGTCGGCGATGATCGGCTCGGGCAGCCACGGGCCGACGTAGGCCTCGCGGCGCACCCGAGCCGATCGCTGGTGGTCGATCGCCACCCGGGTGGTGATCGTGGTCAGGTACGCCGGCGGCGACTCGATGTCGGCGGGCAAGGCGCGGTGGGCGCGCAGCAACGCGTCCTGCACGACGTCCTCGGCCTCGGCGAGTGACCCGGTCATCCGGTAGGCGAGACCGATCAGCCTCGGACGTTCCGCCTGGGCGACCTCGTCGAGCTCTGCGACGTCCATCGGTACTAGGCGGCGCGCGCGACGGCGCTGGGCGGCGTGAGCTGGAACGTCACCCCGAAGCGGTTCCACATGTTGATCAGTCCGATGGCGGCGACGAGGTAGGTGAGCTCCCGCTCGTCGAACACGGCGCGGGCGGCGTTGTAGACATCGTCGGGCACGCCGTGCTCGCCGAAGCGGGTGGCGGCGTCGGTGAGAGCGAGGGCGGCGCGCTCTCGGCCGGTGAACTGCGGGTGTTCCCACCACGCGTTGAGGCCGAACAGGCGGGCCGTGGTCTCTCCGGCGTTGAGGGCGTCGTTGGAGTGGATGTCGACGCAGTGGCCGCAACCGTTGACCATCGACGCCCGCAGCTTGACCAGCTCGAACAGGACCGGGTCGATGTGCTCCGAGATGTGCTTGTTCAGGGCGAACATCGGCTTCTGCAGCTCGGGTGCGACCTTGTGGGGGTTCATGCGCTCGTACATGGAGGGAACGGTTCCTTTCATCCTGCACCGCTCGGTGCACTCCCTTGACGAGACAGCTCGACGCGATGTGACGACTCCGCCGGGGTTCTGACCTCACGGGGTCGATCGGCCGACGACGCGCCGGAGCTCGCGAGCGACGTCATCCGGTCCGGCGACACGAGGGCGTCGGGCGCCCCGTCGGCGAGGACGAGCGGTCAGGGCCGTGACGGCTCTTCGTCCGCGGCCGGCGCACCGACGATCCCCAACGCCGGCGGGGGCTGAGCGGTCGTCAGCCCAGAACGCCACGAGTGCTGACCGCGGAACCTTCGGCGTGGGGCCGGTGTGCGACGATCGGTCACATCTCACCGTTGCCGTACCCGGTCTCAGACCGAGAACCCGAGACCTGCCTGCTTCCTGAGCACTTCGTGAACCTCCTGGGTCGCAGCCTTTCCGGCGGGGCTGCGATCGGCGGACAGGATGTGTCCTGACATCCGCACGTACAGCTTGCGGCCATCGCACATGCGGAGCGCCCACAATCCGTTGTTCGCGTTGAAGGAGTAGCGCTTCACGTCCGAACAGTCGATGTCGGGTCGATTGCTGGGATCGTCGCCGACGATGCGAAGTACAGGCTCGTCGATCTCCAACGAGCCCTCCATCCCCCGAAGGCGACAGCGTGGCGCGTGACTCGGACCCTCGTTCCAATTGCCGGATCGTAGGGGTTGCACGAAGGCTCGGGACCTGGGCAGGTGTACGCACTGCCGGCTCTGCTCCGACGGCCTGCAGCGGCCCGTATGTGCCTACCAGTCCGACGCTGGTTCAGCGACGACGCCGTGGCTTGTGGCCGAGATAGTCGGCGAGGTCGCTGAACTCTCCGTTGCTGTCTGAGAACGACACGACATTCCTGGCGATGTCGAGCCAGGGTTCCGTGGTCGGCGACCTCTGCTGCAGAGCTCGCTGCAGATCGGCTTGGCAGATGGGACGGGGGGTACCGGACGCGACCGAATCTGCGAGAGCCTCCTGAGCGGCGTCGGTGGCGATGGCCGCGAGGTCTGCGCCCGAGAACCCGGCGGTGTGGTGTGCGATCGCGGCGCAGTCGATATCGGCCGCGGTCGGTCGATTCGCGAGATGGTGGGAGAGGATCGCAGCTCTCGCAGTGGCGTCTGGTGGCGCAACGAACAGGATCCGGTCGAACCGGCCCGGTCGTCGCAACGCTGTGTCGACGCTCCACGGCTGGTTGGTGGCTGCGAGTACGAAGATGCCGTCGTTGCCGCCGGCAAGCCCATCCATCTCGACGAGGAGCTGCGCTACGACGCCGCTCATCGCGTTGGAACGGAGCGCCGCACGGCTGGCTCCCAGCACGTCGACCTCGTCCAGGAAGAGGACCACGGGGGATTGCGAGCGGGCATGTTCGAAGACGGCGTGAACGTTCGCCTCGGAGTTCCCGATCCACATGTCGAGGATGTCGGGGATCCCGATGTGGATGAACCGGGTACCAAGCTCGCCGGCGAGCGCCCGAGCGATATAGGTCTTCCCGCACCCGGGAGGCCCGTAGAGCATCAACCCGCCGCGAAGGTCGGTGGCGTACATCTCGCGAAGTTGTGGGTTCTCCAATGGCGTGAGGAACATCGAGTGCAGGCGGCGCTTGACGTCGTCCATTCCGGCGACGTCGGCGAGGGAGATACCCGGGTCCTCCTCCAGCCCGGGCCAGGTGCCTTCGCTCGCCCCCGCGCTTGAGGCCTCACCAGTGGGCACGGGTTCGGGGATCGACGGCGATGATTCGACCTGCGGAGGATTCGGTAAGAGACCGGGCGAGCTGGCGGTGTCGCTCCGCGGTTCCTCTGCGCTGCTGAGAGCGTCGTGGATGCGCCAGTACGCGAGGGAGCGTGTCAGGTCGCCGAGGTGCCCGACTGCGGTGGCAGCGACTCGAAGTGCGGTCACGTCATCGGGTGCAGATGCGAGCACGATGCTCGCTTGTTCGAGCGCCTGCTCGTTCCGGCCGGCAGCAAGCAGGCGGTCACACAGCAACGACCGTAGGTCAGGATCGTCCGGCGCTCGACGAACCGCGTCGAGGAGGGCGGCGGTTCCCGGATCGAGCGGCTCGTCAGCCGATTCCGGTTCGTCCGACGCTGGATCGGTCATGACAGCGCTCGCCGGCGTGACGCCCCGACCCACACCGCTGCGATCAGTCCGCCAAGGCCGGGAACGATCAAGATCACGGGGTTGCGCTGACCGCTGGTCGAGGCTTCACCCGCCGACTCAGACTCCGGTGCCGGGGTCGACCACGTCCCCCCTTGGGCGTCGTGCCACCGGGTTCCGCCGACGGCCCAGACAGCCAACACCATCACGGCGAAGTAGAGCAGGACGAGTCCGTGCCGCACGAGGGACAAGACGGACGCGACGGTCGCCGTCGGTCCCGCGACGACGACCCGATCGAACAGCCACCAGCTTCGCTGACCAGAAGCCCATCGGCGGGCGACGTCGTCGCGCAGCGTCACAGCGCACGCGATGGCGCTGCCCGCCCAGATCGCCAACGCCGGGATCGCGACCCAGGCGCCGATGACGGGTCCACCGAACCACGCCAGTGCCAACGGAACCACAGTGGTCCAGATCGCAACGACCACTGCGATGCGGGTCGTCGCGTGCCGTTGGAGCTCACGAAGCGGCCGACTGTCAGCCGGGACGGTCCGACCGGCGCGCCGTGCCATCGCGACCTGGTCACCGATCGCAGCTCCGGTACGAGCCATGCCCAACATCGCCGCATGGTCATCCGGTTGCAGCCGCAGCGCAGCTTCATATTCATGTCGTGCCGGGGCCATCTGACCGAGGGACTCATAGCACTGGCCGGAGAGCACCCGGGCGCCGGCGTCGTCGGGTGCGATCTGGATCGCTCGGTCAACGGCGGCGCGCACGTCGCGGACAGGTTTGCCGGCGCGAAGGCCCACCTCAGCGAAGAACTTCAAGGCGCGGGGATCCGTGGGCGCGAGATCGAGTTGGGAACGACCCGCGCCCCACGCATCCGCCGGGCGTCGAAGGCCGAGCAGCACCATGGCTCGGACTCGGAGCAGCCACGGTGTGTCGGGCGCCAACCTCAGCGCCGCCGCGCTCGGAGCTTCAGCCTCTCGGTAGCGCTCCAAGCCGACGAGCGCGTTGGCGAGAAGTCCCAGCACCTTCGGATCGTCGGGATGTTCGACCATCAAACGCCCGAGGACATCCAGCGCATCCTCAGCCCTCCCAAGCGCGATCAGCCGCTCAGCCTGCTCGATTCCCGCGTCGACCTGTATCCCTTCCGACATCCGAGAAGCATCGGCGTGGGCGGGGAGTTCATTGAGATTCGCTCCGCCGGCGGTTGGCCAACGACCGTCGGCGCTCGGGCCGCCGTGTGGCTGCGAGCGCCCGACGTTCTCCACGACCAGGCGCTCAACCTCACCTGAGATCATCCCCGCCCGGCACACGACGCCGGTCAGGCGATCAGCCTCCGACCACGCGCGATCGGTGCCGATCGTCCCTGCCGCCCCGACGGAACGCGAGGCCCGCTGAGCGTCCCGAGCACGGATCTAGGGTCCGGAGATGGCCGACACGAGACGTCGCTACACCGACGACGTGCCCCTCGACGTCGAGGGTCGCGTCCGCCGGTTGTGCCTCGAGCTCCCCGAGACCTACGAGGAGCGGGCCTGGGTCGGCACACGGTGGATGGTGCGTCGGCGGACCTTCGCTCACGTGCTCGGCGTGAGGGACGCACCGCCCGGCCCGTCGGTCGTGCTGGCGTTCCGGTCGACCGGTGGGGAGCTGGAGGTCCTGCGCAACGCCGGCCATCCGTTCTTCGTGCTCGGGTGGGGCCGCGACGCGCTCGGGATGGTGCTCGACGACCGGACCGACTGGGACGAGGTGCGCGAGGTGGTGATCGAGAGCTTCTGCACCATGGCGCCGAAGCAGCTGGTCGCGCTCGTCGATCGCCCCGACGGCGAGGACGAGCCGGCAGGACACTGACGAATCTGCGTCGCGGACGTCGTCACCCATCGGGGCCTCCCGACGGCGCGCTGCGGCTCGCTGCGGCGCCGGTGGCGAGGCACCGAGCGCCGGTTCCCCCGCGGCCACGGCAGTCGGTCTCACCGATGTCGCGGAGCAGCCGGGCTGTCGGAGGCCTCCTACAGCGCCGGTGGTGGGACGCTGCGGGCGGTCAGTTCGATGCCGAGCTCGGCCGCCGAGGATTCGGCACGACGAGCCAGGACGTGGCAGCCGTCGGCGTCCGCCAGGTGCACGGCGGCCGAGCAGCGTTCCGCAGCGGTCCGCTCGTCACCGGTGGCGTGGGCGACGACTCCCTCTGCGACGAGCAAGGGGATCTGCTCCCAACCCATGTCGAACTCGTCGACCTGCCGGGCTCCGGTGCAGAGCTCGGCTGCCTCGGCGAACCTGCCGTGGCGAGCGAGATGCTCGGCGACGAGCGACTGGTAGGCGACGATCTTGGTCCGGCCGCCCAGGGCCCGGTAGCGACGCCGGCCGTCGAGGAAGCTGCTCAGGCCGTCGTCCACGCAACCCCTCGCCGCGGCGACCAGGCCGCGTTGCATGAGGAGCTGTCCGCCGAAGAAGGCGAACTGTGACGCGTGGTCGGCATCGAGCGCGCGGTGCACGAACCGATCGAGGTCATCCCAGCGTCCGTGGACCGCGGACACGCCTCCCGCGAACGCGCACACCCCAGAGACCACGTGCGGCGGAACCGTCGGCAGCAGGGCGTCGAACGCAGCCAGGACGTCGTCGACGGACCTGTCGCCGCGGGCGGCGTAGGACCACAACACGAACTCCTGCGCGATGACGGTGTACTCGGCCTCGAACGCGTCGGCGGGCGGCGGTGCATCGGCGAGGTGGCTCAGCGCCCGATCGAGGTGCTCGATGGCGGACGGGATGCGGCCCCGGGTCCACTCGTCGACGCCGTACATGACGTGCGCAGCCGCCCTGACCTGCACGCGCTCGTCCTCGCCCCACTGCCGGAGGAACCGCTCCGCCAGCGGACGCGCTGCCGCCAGACGGCACGAGGTCGACAGCGCTGCCCATCGCGACCACGCCAACTTGCGGCTGACGTCCTCGAGGCCGAGCGAATCGGCCAGATCACGAGCTCGGTCGAGCACGTCCGGGGTGGTGCCGGCGTAGTAGCGAGTGGCCTGCATGACCTCGAGCAGGCGCAACAGCGTCGTGAGCTCGGCCTCGCGCGCGGTCGCGTCGGATCCGGCCTCTCGTCGGAGTCGGGCGGCTCGGCCCAGCGTCTCCTCGGCCTGCGTGTACGCGACTCGACTGATCGCCGTGTCGGCGGCCCGTTCGAGCGCCGCGGCCGCGCGGACAGGGTCTCCGAGCGGGTTCGCCCTCGACAGATGCTCGGCGAAGACCTCCGACTGGTCCCGGGGCACCAACTCGTCGCCGCCACTGCTCTGGGCCATGGCGTCGGCCACGGCGAGGTGGATCGACGCCTGACGCAGGACCGTCAGCTCGTCGGCCAGGACCTCACGCACGAGGGCATGGCTGAACCGCACGGATCCGGGCTCCTCCGACGGAACCAGCAGGCGTTGCGCCACGGCAGGATCGAGCCGCTCGATGCACTCGCCGATCGCCAGGTCCGCCGTGCGCGCCAGCAGGCCGAGCGGGACCTCGCGGCCCATCACCGCGGCGATCGTGAGCAGCTCCGAGGTCGCACCGGGCACGCTCCGCAGGCGGAGCCGAACGGCGTCGCGGACGCTCGAAGGGACCTCGCCGTCCGCTCCTTCGGCCGACAGTCGGGCCAGCTCGATCGCGTAGAACGGGTTGCCGTCCGCCCGGGCATGGATCCGGCCGGCCAACTCGGGGGAGAGCGGTGCCGGCGCCACCGACTCGAGGAGCGCCTCCGTCTCAGCTGCCGTGAGCCCTCCGAGCCGGATGCGCCGGCTTCCAGGACGCCGTGTGGCGGCCCCCAGCGCATCCGTCAGCGCGCTGGTGTCGCCGACGGTTCTCGTGCGCGCGGTGGCGACGATCAGGACGCCGGAGCGCAGGCGCGTGGTCAGGAACTGCAGCAGCGCCAAGGACACGGGGTCGGCCCACTGCACGTCCTCCAGGACGACCACGAGCGGTCGTCGGGCGCCGGAGCGCTCCAGGACCTCGGCGATCGCGTCGAAGCGCTCGAACTGCAGTGCAGCCCCTTGGCCGGCCAGCAGGGGCGCCCCACCGTGCAGGACGTCCTCGAGGAGGGCAGGGGCAGGTTCATCGACGGCGCCGACCAGCGTGCGGAGCACCGGAAGCCAGGGCCACAGCGCGGGCGCGGCTCCCGACTCGTCGCTCCGTCCCCAGACCACCGTCGATCCGCCGGTCGCGGCGGCGGCCGCGAGCTCCTCGGCCAGCCGCGTCTTGCCGATGCCGGGCTCACCCTCGATCACGACGAAGCGAGCGCCGTCGGCGGCCTCAGCCAGCGTGGCACGCAACTCGGTGAGCTCGGCGTCCCGTCCGACCAGCTCCGTTCCGGACGCTCGATCTGACCGCTCGATGCCCGACGCGGCCCTGGCTGGTGTCACCGCGAGCGATGGGTCATGGGTCAGGATCTTCGACTCGAGCGTGATCAGCTCGGTGCTCGGCTCGAGGCCGAGCTCCGTCCGGAGCAGCTCGGCGGCACTCGACAGCGCACGGAGCGCGTCGGCCTGACGGCCGGACCGGTACAGGGCCAGGGCGAGCATCTCCTGTGTCCGCTCGCGCAAGGGGTGCTTGTCCACCAGCGTCTGCAGCTCGGCGACGACTTCTGCGTGGCGTCCGAGCTGGAGGTCGGCGGAGATCCGTTGTTCGAGGACCGACCACCGGCGTTCGTCCAGGCTCGAGGCCCGCGCGATGCCGTGACGGAGATCGACCAGTTCGATCAGCGGCGGACCTCGCCACAGCGCCAGCGCCTGCTCCAGGACCTCCCGGGCCTCGGCCGGTCGGTCGTCCTGGAGGAGCCGCGCGCCGTCGTCCGCGAGCTGGTCGAACAGCTCGACGTCCACCCGGTGACCGGCCAGATCCATGCGGTAGCCGCCCGGCTCCAGCTCGATCATGGGCCCGCCCCGCTCGGGCAGCGATCTGCGCAGCCGGGACACGTAGGTCTGGAGCGTTCCGAGTGCGGACCGGGGAGGTTCGTCACCCCAGATCGCCTCGATCAGGGCGTCGGCGGTGATCGGTCCGCCGCCGGCGACGACCAGCGCGGTCAGCAGGACACGGGGCTGTCGGCCCCCGACGTCGACGGGCTCGCCGTCGTCATCGGTGACCTGGAGGGATCCCAGCACACCGAAGTCCATCCCCGCGGATCCTAGCGATGGGGTCGGGGCGCTCGACGGGTGTGTCGAGGTTGCGTCGAGCGCTGGTCGAGCCGGGGGTGCGACAACAGCTGACGACATCCCGTCACCACCCGAAAGGAACCTCAGATGAACACCACGACCTCCATCGACGTGGCACCCGGTCAGCCGACCGCTCCGACCATCCCGAGCGTCGAGCCGTACCGGATCGCCCCCGACACGTACCTGATCCCCAACCTCGTCCCGGCCGAGCCCGGCACCTTCGTGATGGCCAACAGCCTCGTGATCCTGGCCGAGGAACCGGTCGTGGTGGACACCGGTGCTCCGATGCACCGCGAGCAGTGGCTCGCGAACGTCGGTTCGGTCGTCGACCTGGACGACGTCAGGTGGGTGTTCCTGTCCCACGACGACGGCGACCACATCGGCAACATGCACCCGCTGCTCGACGCCGCGCCGGACGCCACCGTCGTCACCAACTTCTTCTCCAACGAGCGGGCCGCCATGGAGCCGGACCGGGCGATGCCCCTCGACCGCCAGCGGTGGCTCGACGCGGGTTCGTCGTTCGACGCGGGCGACCGCCGACTGCACCTGTTCCGGCCGCCGATCTTCGACGGGCCGACGACCCGCGGCCTGTACGACGAGGTGACCGGTGTGATGTGGGCGGTCGATTCGTTCGCGGCGCTGACCACCGGGGCCGTCTACGAAGCCCCTGACGTCCCGTCGGACCTGTACGACGACACCTTCATGCTCTTCAACAGCCTGGTGTCCCCCTGGCACGAGTGGCTGTCGCCGGAGGTCTACGGCCGCCACGTGGACTCGATCGAAGCGATCGGCGCGACGACGATCGCCACCGCCCACGGGCCGGTGCTGCGCGACTCGTTCATCCCGGGAGCGTTCGACCGGGTGCGGGCGCTCGCCGGCCGCCCGAACATCGCAGCCCCGGGCCAGGAGGCGCTCGATGCCATGCTCGCCTCCGCGCTCGTCCCACCGGCGGCGTGAGGGAACCGCCGCTGCGTCACCCCCGATCGCGCGCCCCCCCCGGGCTCCTAGGGGGCGGCGCCGCGGCGAGGC
>JAEXGP010000018.1 GCA_023450775.1 Actinomycetes bacterium
GCTCGTCGCACTCGGTGCCGACGATCACGAACTCCTCGCCGTCGAACACGCCCGTCGCCGAGAACAGGCCGTGCGGGAACGGCGACTCGGACACCTCGGACCAGCGGCCGGTCGTGACGTCCAGGACTGCGCCGTCGCCGAACGTCACGCCGGTCATCGAGTCCCCGGCCGACTGGCCGCCCCAGATCAGCAGCCGGTCCCCCGCCGCGACCCGGACCTCGTCGCGGCGTTCCGAGAGCGGAGGTGGGTCGATGGCGTGCATGCCCGGACGAGCCAACCGGTCCGTCCGCTCGTCGGACGCGCTGGGCTCCGGGTCCTGGGTGCACGCGGCGGCCAGCGCGAGCGCGCCGGCCAGGAGCGCGACCAACACGACCGGTCCGCGCCGACGCACGGCCACTTGTCGGATGCCTCGCCTCAGATCTCGCGAGGCAGCGTCTGGGGGGTGGCGGGCCGGCCGTCGGCGTCCTTCGGGTGGTCGTTGTCGAACCACTCGGGACCGGGCCACATCCAGCCGTCGGACACCTCGGCATCCCGGATGCCCTTCGCGAACCCCTTCTTGTGGTGGTAGTCGCGGTAGAGGTCGCCGCTGCGGGGCCGGCCGGGCATCTGGAAGCCGTCGCCCGAGTGGCGGCCCTTCTTGGAGAACGGACCGAACTTGGGGGTGTCGGAGCCCGGCACGACGCTCACCCAGTAGTTGCCGACCTCGACCTCCTTGATCTCCTGGACCGGCCACATGCCGTAGATCAGCTCCATGAGGTTCCGCGACGCCTCGTTGTCCTTGTGCGCGTAGCCGTAGATCCAGCGGAGCTGCGGGTAGAACTCGTCGGCGCACGCCCCGAGCTCGTACGCCATCGTGAAGGCGACGGCCTGGCGGCGGTAGTCGGGGTGGGTCCAGAGGTCGAGCAGGAACGCCTCGTCCTTGGCCAGCTTGATCGGGAGCAGGCCACGCTTCGCGTCCGACGGGTGCGGCGTGTAGGTGAGGAGCCACATCTTCGCCATGGCGGTGTCGGTCGGCGTGTGGATGCCGACGATCACGCAACCGCCGTGGGCGAAGAACGGCTTCATGAGCTCCAGCCGCTCGTCGGTCTCGAGCTGGCGGAGGTGGGGGTCGGTCGGGTCGAAGACGCACTTGAACCGGAAGTCGTCCCCGGCGGGCGGCTTCTCGTCCGCGATCAGCGGCAGCGGCCGGGCGTAGATGATGCACTCGGTGATCCGCGGCTTCGACCGGTCGATCTTGCCCTTCACCCGCTCCGTCAGCGACATGGTGCCCCCTCGCTCCACCGGCGGGTGTCCCCCGCCGAACCGCCTCTGCGTCGTGGTCACGGTACACGGGCGGCAGCGGGTCGTCGGCAGGCAGATCCCCCGTAGTTGACACGCTTCGACGGGGAGCGACACCCTACGGTCGTGCCGACGACGACCGACGGGAAGACGACCGATGCCAGCGGGAGCCCCGACGACTCCCAGGTGGCGACGCTCCCGGTCGACCCGTCCGACGGCGGGGTCCCGACCCGCCTGATGGTGCTGGGGTTGGCGCACCGCGACGGCTCGGTCCACGGCAGCGAGCTGTACCCGGTCGCCGCAGAGTGCGGCATCTCCGACGAGACCGTCCGGTCGTGCATGCGGCGGCTGATGGCCGACGGCCTCTTCGTCCGTCAGGGCGAGGGCCGAGAGGCCGTGTTCACGGCCACCGAGGCGGGCAAGGCGGCGCTCGAGGTGACCCACCAGCGCCACCTCATGGCGTACGCGCAGGACGCCGCCGGCCGGGGCTGGGACCGACGCTGGCGGCTGGTCGCCTTCGCCATCCCCGAGTCCCGCCGAGCGGCCCGCGATGCGTTCCGGGACCACCTCCGGCTCCTCGGCGGCGCGGCGATCCAGCCCGGTCTGTACGTGTCGCCGCACCGGTGGACCGCCGAGGTCACCCACGAGGCGGAGCGGCTCGGCATCGGTGAGCACGTGAGCACGCTGACCACCGACGACCTCGAGGTCGGCGGAGAGACCAACCCGCGCACGCTGGTCGAGCGCCTGTGGCCCCTGGACGAGGTGGCCCGCCGCTACGACGAGTTCATCGAGACCTACCGGGACGTGCCGGACGCACTCGAGGCCATGCGTCGCCGCCACGAGCGCATCTCCGAGCACGACTTCCTGCCCGGCGCGCTGCACATCGCGATCCGCTTCAACGAGTGCTTCGAGATGGATCCGCTGTTGCCGCCCGAGCTGCTCCCCCGCCCGTGGCCCGGCAGGGAGGCGCGCGACGTGCTCGCGCGCTGCCGCCGGATCGGCGTGCTGGCCCGCGAGGACAAGGGCGGACCTGCGCTCTTCCGCGTCTTCGACGACGCGATCGCCCACCTGCCCTGACGCGGTTCTCCTAGCCTTCCCACCACGAGCGAGTGGGGAGGGGCCGCCATGCGCAGGTCCGCGTTCTTGTGGCTGATCGCACTGGTCGTCGTCGGCGTCGCCGCGGCCTGCACACCGGCGGTGCCGGCGGGTCCGCCCGAGCCGAGCGGCGGCCCGGACGACGACATGGACCAGGTGGTCGCGGCCGTCCGGGCGGCGTCGCCGCAGACCGAGGGAACCGTCTGGGCCGACACGCAGGGCAACCTGCTGCCGGGCGACGTCGACGACTGGTTCCTCCAGA
>JAEXGP010000040.1 GCA_023450775.1 Actinomycetes bacterium
TCGAAGAGGTCGGCGAGCACTTCGACCTCACCCGGGAGCGCATCCGCCAGATCGAGGCCCGGGCCATGTCCAAGCTGCGCCACCCGTCCTCGGACACCGGCGCACGGGACCTGCTCAACGCCTGAGCACACACCTCATCGACGTCGACCGGAGCCGGGCCTCGTGCCCGGCTCCGTCGCGTCGGGGACTCCCGTCGGCCGGGCATTCGTGGGTCCCAGCCGACACTCCTTGTCCGGGCGCGACCCCTATATCCCTGTGAGCCAGGCGGTGAAGGCGGCGCGCATCGGGGTGACGTCGGCGACGGCCATCAGCTCACGCGCCGAGTGCATGGACAGCATCGGCATGCCGACGTCGACGGTGTCGACGGCGAGCCGCGCGGCGGTCAGCGGACCGATCGTGGAGCCGCACGGCAGGTCGCCCCGGTGCGAGTAGTCCTGCACGGCCACGCCGGCCGCGTCGCAGGCGGCGCGGAACGCCGACGCACCCCGCGAATCGGTGGCGTACCGCGCGTTGACGTTGTGCTTGATCACCGGACCGCCGCCGGCATGGATCCAGTGCCCCGGCTCATGGCGCTCGGGGTAGTTGGGGTGCGTGGCGTGGGCCATGTCCGCGGACAGCAGGAGGGACCCCGCCAAGGAGCGGAGCAGGTCCGTGCGGCCGCCGCCGAGCGCCGTGACCCGGCGTTCGAGCACGTGCTCGAGCCAGGCGCCGTCGGCCCCGGTCGCCGTCGTCGAACCGATCTCCTCGTGGTCGTTGAGCACGACCACCGACGTGGCCGACGGTCGCTCCGATCCGGAGCCCGCGGCGGTCAGCGCCGCGAGCGCACCCCAGCAGCAGGCCTGGTCGTCCAGCCGCGGCGCGGCGAGCAGGTCGGAGTGCGCGCCGATCACCGCGGACGGCTGCACGTCGAACGCCATGGCCTCCCACGCCACGACGTCGTCCGCGTGGACGCCCACCTGGTCGGCGAGCCACATGCGGAAGTCGCCCTCTTGCGATTCGCCGAGACCCCACACCGGGGTGAGGTGCTGCTGCGGGTTGAGCTGGAGCCCGTCGGTCGAGATCTCCCGGTCGAGGTGGATGGCGAGCTGCGGCACCCGTATGACGGCGTGCTCGGTCCGGAACGCGACGTGGCGGATCGCGCCCGCACCGCCGTCGCGGACCGCGACCCGTCCGGCCAGGCCCAGGTCCCGGTCGAGCCACGAGTTCCGCAGCGCCCCGCCGTAGACCTCGACACCGAGCTGGCGCCAGCCGCCGGTGGAGCGGTCGGGGCGGGGTCGCACCCGCAGCCCGGGGGAGTCGGTGTGGGCGCCGATCATCCGCAGCGGCGCATCGGGCCCGCCGTCGCTGCCCGGCACCCAGGCCACCAGGGCGCCGTCCCGCGCCACGTAGGCCAGACCGTCCGAGCCTGCGGACGCCGTCGACCAGTCGTCGGCCGGGTCGAGCGCGACGAACCCGGCGTCGTCCAGCAGCTGCGAGGCGGTGGCGACCGCGTGGTACGGCGTCGGGGACGCGTCGATGAAGTCGACCAGGGCGGCGACGTCGTCGGAGGAGGGTGGGACGCTCATGCTGCGGCTCCTGGTTGCGGCGTGGTCACGGCGGCGGGGCGGTCGGCGACAGGCCGGCGCACGCCTGGCGCTGGGCCATCGTGGCCTGGGCGGCGTCGGCTGCGGCGCCGGTCAGCGGGTGCGGGATGCTGTTGCGGATCACGGCAGGGGTCCAGGTGTAGCCGTCGATGCGCCGGCCGGTCGCGGTCACCGTCAGCACGCCCGTCGCCGCGCCCTCGGCCGAGTTCGCCTGGAACGCGAAGTTGCCGAGCGAGTACGCGACGAACTGCTGGCCGTGGTAGCCGACCCCCTGCAGCCGGTGCGGGTGCGAGCCGACCACGATGTCGGCCCCGGCCTCGGTGAGGAACCGGACCAGCAGCCGCTGCCGCTCGTTCGGGCACGTCTGGGTCTCGGTGCCGTAGTGCAGGAAGACCACGAGGGTGTCGACGGTGGGGCGCAGCTGCCGGATCTCGTCGGCCAGCCGGTCCTGGTGGGCCTCCTCGGCGCTGGCCAGGCCGGGGTGACCGGGACCGGCGGTCCACAGCGACACGAGGTTGCTGTCGAACACGTCGTTGGCCGCGACGAACCCGATGCGCTGTCCCTTCACCTCGGTCACCCACGGCGTGTACGCCTCGGTGTCGTCCGCGCCGACGCCGAGGATGGGGAAGTCGCGCGCGTGCTTGATCCGCAGCGTGTCCTGGAGGCCGACCGGGCCGTAGTCCATGCCGTGGTTGTTGGCCACCGTCACCACGTCCACGCCGGCGGCCTGCACCGCGTCGATCGCCTGCTCGGGCACCTGGAACGTGAACTGCTTGGCGGCGGGCGTGCCGCCCGAGCCGAGGGCGGCCTCCAGGTTGAGCATCGCCACGTCGGCCGCCGAGAGCGTCGGTGCGATCGCGGCGAGGACCGTCGCCGGTGCCGAACGGACGACGCCGAGCTGGTTCTGGAAGGTCGTGTCGCCGGCGAACGCCAGCGTGACCGCCTGGCCGCTGCCGGTCGGGCCGCGGGTGGTCGTGGTGGTGCCATCGGAGGCAGCCGGACCGGACGACCGTTCGGTCGACGCGGGGTCGTCGCGTGCCGCCTGCGCTCGCGGGGTGTTCTCGTCCGCTCCCTCGTCGCCGCCGGCGCATGCGCCGAGCAACCCGGCCACCAGCAGCACGGCCAAGGCGATGAGCGGTGTTCGACGGGGGCGCGCCACGGCTCGTCACGCTACGGCACCACCGGGCGCGCATCGGTGAGGCTCCGTCGCCGGCGCAGGCTGCGATGCCCGGGTCCACCAGCGGGGCCAGGGCGCCCGGGGCATCGACTCATCACCCACCGGGCCGGCGTGTTTGCGCCTGGATGCGCAACGCGTTGGGTGGCGCACGGCGCCTCGGCTAGTCTTGTCCGACCCCCTGTCGGGTCCGGCTGCGCGCCGGTCCGGCACGTCCCGGGCCAACGACGGCCCACGGGACAGGGCCGCCGACGACGCCGGCCCACCCACGCTCGCGGCGAACCGCAGCTGTTGCAGTCAACGTCGACTGCTCGGGGCGACCAACGATGGCCGACCACCCGACCCAGACTCTCGTCCGGCGCACCCGGACGCACCGCAACAGGAGCACCATGACCAACCGTCTGCCCGGGGCCCGCCCCGGACCGGTGGGCCTCTACCACCCGGACCAGGAGCACGACGCCTGCGGCGTCTCCTTCGTGTGCGACCTCCACGGCCGCCCGTCCCACGATCTCGTCCAGAAGGGGCTCACGTCCCTCTGCAACCTGGACCACCGCGGCGCCACGGGCGCAGAGGAGAACACCGGCGACGGCGCCGGCATCCTCGTGCAGGTCCCCGACGCCTTCCTCCGGGCCGTGCTGCCCTTCGAGCTCCCGGCGGCGGGGCACTACGCCGTCGGCATCGGCTTCCTTCCCGCGGACGCCGCCGAGGCCGACGCCGCTGCGGCGGGCATCGAGAAGATCTGCGCCGAAGAGGGCGCCGAGGTGCTCGGCTGGCGCGAGGTGCCCGTCGACCCGTCGATGATCGGCGCCACGGCGCTCGGCGCCATGCCGAGCTTCCGCCAGCTGCTCCTGGCCGACGCCGACGGCGACCGCAGCGGCATCGAGCTCGACCGCCTGGCCTACGTGGTCCGCAAGCGCGTCGAGCACGAGATCCTCAGCCCCGAGGGCGAGGCCGCGGTGTACTTCCCGTCGCTGTCGTGCCGCACGCTCGTCTACAAGGGCATGCTCACCACGCCGCAGCTCGGGGAGTTCTTCGACGACCTGCGCGACGAGCGCTTCGAGTCCGCGCTGGCGCTGGTGCACTCGCGGTTCTCGACGAACACGTTCCCGTCGTGGCCGCTCGCGCACCCGTACCGCTACGTGGCGCACAACGGCGAGATCAACACCGTCCAGGGCAACCAGAACTGGATGCGGGCCCGTGAGGCGCTGCTGCGCTCCGAGCTGTTCCCGACCGGCGCGGGCACGGCGGGCCTGGAGCGGATCTTCCCGATCTGCACCCCCGGCAGCTCCGACACCGCCCGCCTGGACGAGGTGCTCGAGCTGCTGCACCTCGGCGGCTACTCGCTGCCCCACGCCATGCTGATGATGATCCCCGAGGCGTGGGAGAAGCACACCGACATGGATCCCGCGGTGCGGGACTTCTACCGGTTCCACGCCTGCATCATGGAGCCCTGGGACGGCCCCGCCTCGGTGACCTTCACCGACGGCACGGTCGTGGGCGCGGTGCTCGACCGCAACGGCCTGCGCCCCTCGCGCTACTGGGTCTGCGACGACGGCCTGGTGGTCATGGCGTCCGAGGTCGGCACGCTGCCGATCGATCCCGAGCGCGTCATCACCAAGGGCCGGCTCCAGCCGGGCCGCATGTTCCTGATCGACACCGAGCAGGGTCGGATCATCGACGACGAGGAGATCAAGCAGGGCCTCGCCGCCGCCCACCCGTACGGGGAGTGGCTCGAGAGCAACCTGCTGCGGTTGGAGGACCTGCCCGAGGTCGCCCACATCCGCGAGTCGTCCCGCGAGGTGCTGCGTGAGCAGCAGACCTTCGGCTACACGCACGAGGACCTCCGGATCCTCATCGAACCCATGGCCCGCACCGGCGTCGAGGCGCTCGGCTCCATGGGCACCGACACGCCGCTCGCCGTCCTGTCGGACCGGCCCAAGCTCGTCTACGACTACTTCAAGCAGCTGTTCGCCCAGGTGACGAACCCGCCGCTCGACGCCATCCGCGAGGAGCTGGTGACGTCGCTCAGCAAGGTCGTCGGCCCCGAGGGCAATCTGCTCGATCCGGGCCCGCAGTCGTGCCACCTGCTCGAGCTGCCGCACCCGATCCTGAACAACGAGGACCTCGACCGGATCCAGCACATCGAGGAGGCGGACCCGCGCTTCAAGTCGCGGACCGTGCGCTGCCTGTACCCCGCGTTCTCCGGCGGCCGCGGCCTGGCCCGCGCCCTGGAGCGCATCCGCGCCGAGGTGTCCGAGGCCATCGAGGACGGCGCCAACATCATCGTGCTGTCGGACTGGCTCTCCAACGAGGACCTGGCGCCGATCCCCATGCTGCTGGCGACCGCCGCGGTCCACCACCACCTGATCCGTGAGAAGACCCGCACGCAGGTGGGCCTGATCGTGGAGACCGGCGAGGCCCGCGAGGTGCACCACTTCGCGCTGCTGCTCGGCTACGGCGCCGCCGCGGTCAACCCGTACCTGGCGTTCGACTCGATCGAGCACATGATCAACGAGCGGGCCACCACGGTCACCGACTTCGACACGGCGGTGGCCAACTACCGCAAGGCGGTCGGCAAGGGGATCCTCAAGGTGATGTCCAAGATGGGCATCTCCACCGTGGCCTCCTACACCGGTGCGCAGATCTTCGAGGCCATCGGCCTGGGCGCCGAGCTGGTCGACGAGTACTTCACCGGCACGGTCAGCCGCCTGGGCGGCATCGGCCTGGACGAGGTGGCCGAGGAGGTCCGGCGCCGCCACGCCCGCGCCTACCCGTTCCGCCAGGAGGAGCGCGCCCATCGCACGCTCGAGGCCGGTGGCGAGTACCAGTGGCGCCGCGAGGGCGAGTACCACCTCTTCAACCCCAAGACGGTGTTCAAGCTGCAGCACGCCACCCGCAGCGGCCAGTACGAGGTGTTCAAGGAGTACACCCGGATGGTGGACGACCAGGCGGAGCACCTGGCCACCCTCCGCGGGCTGTTCCGCCTGCGCACCGGCGACCGCCCGTCCGTCCCGCTCGACGAGGTGGAGCCCGCCTCCGAGATCGTCAAGCGGTTCTCGACCGGCGCGATGAGCTACGGCTCGATCTCGGCCGAGGCGCACGAGACCCTGGCGATCGCCATGAACCGGCTGGGCGGCAAGTCCAACACCGGCGAGGGCGGCGAGGACCCGCGGCGCTTCACGCCCGACGAGAACGGCGACCTGCGCCGCTCGTCGATCAAGCAGGTGGCCTCCGGCCGCTTCGGCGTGACGGCGGAGTACCTGACGAACTCCGACGACATCCAGATCAAGATGGCCCAGGGCGCCAAGCCCGGCGAGGGCGGCCAGCTGCCCGGCCACAAGGTGTACCCGTGGATCGCCGACACCCGGCACTCCACCCCGGGCGTGGGCCTGATCTCGCCGCCGCCGCACCACGACATCTACTCCATCGAGGACCTGGCACAGCTCATCCACGACCTGAAGAACTCCAACCCGTCGGCGCGCATCCACGTGAAGCTCGTCGCCGAGGTCGGCGTGGGCACGGTCGCCGCAGGCGTCGCCAAGGCCAAGTCCGACGTGGTGCTCATCTCCGGTCACGACGGCGGCACCGGCGCCAGCCCGCTGACGTCGCTCAAGCACGCCGGCGCGCCGTGGGAGCTCGGACTGGCCGAGACCCAGCAGACGCTGGTGCTCAACGGACTGCGCGACCGCATCGTCGTGCAGGTCGACGGCCAGCTGAAGACCGGCCGCGACGTCGTCATCGGCGCCCTGCTCGGCGCCGAGGAGTTCGGCTTCGCCACCGCGCCGCTGGTCGTGTCGGGCTGCGTGATGATGCGGGTCTGCCACCTGGACACGTGCCCGGTCGGCATCGCCACGCAGAACCCGGTGCTCCGGGAGCGCTTCACCGGCAAGCCCGAGTTCGTCGAGAACTTCATGCTCTACATCGCCGAGGAGGTGCGCGAGCTGCTCGCCGAGCTGGGCTTCCGCACCCTCGAGGAGGCGGTCGGTCACGCCGAGCTCATCGACGCCTCGGCCGCCGTCGACCACTGGAAGGCGCAGGGCCTGGACCTGTCGCCGATCCTGCACGTGGTCGAGCCCTGGGAGTCCGACGACCTGCACCACCGCCGGGCCCAGGACCACGGGCTGGACAAGGCGCTCGACAACACGCTGATCGCCGAGGCCGCCGAGGCGCTCGAGGACGGCACGCCGGTGCACCTCCGGATCCCGATCCAGAACGTGAACCGCACGGTCGGCACCATGCTCGGCCACGAGCTCACCAAGCGGCACGGCGGCGCCGGGCTGCCCGACGACACGATCGTGATCGACTTCGAGGGCTCCGCCGGCAACAGCTTCGGCGCCTTCGTCCCGCGGGGCGTGACGATGCGGCTCTGGGGCGACGCCAACGACTACGTCGGCAAGGGCCTGTCGGGCGGCCGCATCGTCGTGCGCCCGCCGGCCGACGCGCACCCCGACTTCGTCGCCGAGGGCAGCATCATCGCCGGCAACGTGATCCTCTACGGCGCCACCAAGGGCGAGGTGTACCTGCGCGGCATCGTCGGGGAGCGCTTCTGCGTGCGGAACTCCGGCGCGGTCGCGGTCGTCGAGGGCGTGGGCGACCACGGCTGCGAGTACATGACCGGCGGCCGCGTGGTCGTGCTCGGCCCGACCGGGCGCAACTTCGGCGCCGGCATGTCGGGCGGCAACGCCTACGTGCACGACCCCGACGGCACCTTCGCCGACCGCGTCAACTACGAGATGGTGGCGCTGGCGGAGATGACCCAGGTGGACCGCGACGACGTGGAGCGCATGGTTCGCCGCCACGCCGAGGAGACCGGTTCGCCGGTGGCCCAGGCGCTGCTCGACGACTGGGAGCGGGCCATCGGCCAGTTCCGCAAGGTCATGCCGAACGACTACCAGCGGGTGCTCGACGCCACGGCCAGGGCCGAGGCCGAGGGCCTCGACGTGGTCGAGACGATCATGGCGGCGAGCCAGCCCGCCTGACCCGACCGCACCGCCGGTTCCGTTGTGCAGAACCAGAAGGATCCTTCCGGTTCCGCACGACAGAACCGGGACCGGCACCGTCGCAACGAACGCGAGAGAGGCACTGAAGAGGAATGGGTGACGTCAAGGGCTTCCTGAAGCACGGACGAGAGCTGCCGAGCCGGCGGCCCGTCCCCGTGCGCCTGCGCGACTGGCACGAGGTCTACGAGGAGTTCCCCTCGGACCACCTCCAGGTCCAGGCGAGCCGGTGCATGGACTGCGGCATCCCGTTCTGCAACAACGGCTGCCCGCTCGGCAACATCATCCCCGACTGGAACGACCTGGTGTACCGGGACCGGTGGGAGGCCGCCATCGAGCGCCTGCACGCCACCAACAACTTCCCCGAGTTCACCGGCCGCCTGTGCCCGGCGCCGTGCGAGGCCGCCTGCGTCCTCGGCATCAACCAGGACCCGGTGACGATCAAGCAGGTCGAGGTGTCGATCATCGACAAGGCCTGGGCCGAGGGGTGGGTCCGCCCGGTGCGCGCCAGCCGCTTCACCGGCAAGAAGGTCGCCGTCATCGGCTCCGGTCCGGCCGGTCTGGCCGCCGCCCAGCAGCTCACGCGGGCCGGCCACCAGGTCATCGTCTACGAGCGAGCGGACCGCATCGGCGGCCTGCTGCGCTACGGCATCCCCGAGTTCAAGATGGAGAAGCGCCACCTGGAGCAGCGCCTGGCCCAGATGCGCGCCGAGGGGACCGAGTTCCGCACCCGGATCGACGTGGGCCGCGACATCACGGTCGACAAGCTGCGGGCCGACCACGACGCCGTCGTGATCGCCACCGGCTCCACGGCCTCCCGCGACCTGCCGATCCCGGGCCGGGAGCTGAACGGCATCCACCAGGCCATGGAGTACCTGCCCTGGGCGAACCGGGCGCAGGAGGGCGACCTCGCGGTCGACGAGGTCCCGATCCACGCCGGCGGCAAGCAGGTGGTCATCATCGGCGGCGGCGACACCGGCGCCGACTGCCTGGGCACCGCGCATCGCCAGGGTGCCGCCGACATCCACCAGTTCGAGATCATGCCCCGGCCGCCCGAGGAGCGCCCCACGTCCAACCCGTGGCCCACCTGGCCGTTCATCTACCGGACGAGCTCGGCCCACGAGGAGGGCGGCGAGCGCGTCTACTCGATCAACACCCTCGAGTTCCTGGACGACGGCCAGGGCAACGTGCGGGCCCTCCGCGTGGTCGACGTCGAGCAGGAGTTCGTCGACGGACGGCCCACCTTCACCCCGGTCGAGGGCAGCGAGCGCGAGCTGGCGGCGGACCTGGTCTTCCTGGCCATGGGCTTCGTCGGCCCCGAGCGCGCCGGCCTGCTCGACGAGCTGGGCGTGGAGATCGACGAGCGAGGCAACGTCGTGCGCGACGACAACTGGGCGACCAGCGAGGACGGCGTGTTCGTGTGCGGCGACGCCGGCCGCGGCCAGAGCCTGATCGTGTGGGCCATCGCCGAGGGCCGTTCGTGCGCCGCGGCGGTCGACTCCCACCTCATGGGCGAGACCGACCTGCCGTCGCCGGTCCGTCCCACGGACCGCCCGCTCACCTGATCGGCACGGGGCCGGCGTCGCTCGGCGCCGTCGCCCCGGTCCACCGACGAGGGCACCGACCGTGACCGACACGACCGTCCCGCTCCGGGTCGTCATCGTCCACTGGAACCAGGCCGAGGCGTGCATCGGCACGGTCGCCCGCTTCGGCGACCGCGAGGTGCCCGTGCGGGTCACGGTGGTCGACAACGCCTCGGATCCGCACGCGCTGGCCGAGCTGCGCAAGGGGATCGACGAGCTGCGCGCCGACTGGGCGACCGGCCCCGACGGGCTGGAGCTCATCGAGCACCCGACGAACTCGGGCTTCGGCCCTGGGGCGAACGTGGGGCTCCGGCGGTTCCTCGCCGATCCCGACGACGGCGAGTGGGTGGCGCTGGCGCCGCACGACGTGGACCCGTTCCCCGGCTGCCTGGGGGCGGTCATGGACGCCGTGGCCACCCAGCCGATGGCGGGACTGGCGTGCGCGGACGTCGGCGACGGCATGGTGCCGGTCATCGATCCGTACTTCGGAGGGATGGCGGTGCCGGCGCCCGGCCCGACCCCGCGGCCCGAGGAGCTCCCGCGCTGGGAGGACGTGGCCTACCCGCACGGCACGCTCATGTTCCTGCGGCGGGCGACGCTGGACGAGGTCGGCGTGTTCGACGAGCGCTACTTCTCGTACTGCGAGGAGGCCGAGCTCGCGCTCCGGGCCCGCCGTGCGGGCTGGACCGTGGGACTCGTGCGGGGCGCCCGCGTGCAGAACCTGCACCTCGGGTCGTCGGTGGCCCGCGTCGACCACCTGCAGACCCGCAACACCCTGCTGCTCGTCCAGGAGATGAGCGGCTGGTACCACGCATGGATCCGGTCCTGCATCACGCTCTGGCAGGTCGCCCGGGGCGTGGTGCAGCCCGAGCGCCGGCCGCCGGTCTTCGACGCTGCCGCACGGCTGCGCGGCGTGCGCGACTTCTGGCTCCGACGGTTCGGTCCGCCCCCGGCCTGAGATCGGCTCCTCCCACCGTTTCGTGATGCTGTTCCGGGGCATTTCCCCCGGAAAAGCATCACAGAACGATCAGGTGCGGCCGGTGAGGATGCCTTCCTCGTGCGCCCGCTCGAGGGCGGCGGTCCGGTCGTGGACGCCGAGCTTGCGGTAGATGCGCTTGAGGTGGGACCTGACCGTCTCGTGCGAGACGTACAGCTCCGCACCGATCTCCCGGGCGGTCGCGCCGCTCTGGAGCCGGTCGAGCACCTGGACCTCGCGCTCGCTCAGCCCGAGAAGGGTGGCTGGGGACTGGTCCAGGTCGAGCAGGCGGGCCGCCAGGACGGCAGCCTTGCAGGCGACCTCGGGATCGATGACCAGCTCGCCGTTGGCGACGGCGACCACGTCCTCGACGAGGCGGCGTGCCTCGCGGGGCCGGGCCACGTAGCCCCGCGCCCCGGCCCTGAGGAACCGGAGCAGGGCGCGTTCGTCGGCCTGCTCGGCGAGGACCAGGACGGGACGTCCGGTGGCCTGGATCGCCTCGGCTGCGGCGGGGACGCCGTCGGCGGGAAGGCCGGTGGTGTCGAGCACGACGACGTCGGCTCCCCGCGCCGCTTCCGGCGGGAGGAGGTCGACGAATGCCGAGAAGGGGTCGAAGGTGCTCCGCAGTCCGTGCAGCACCAGCTCGTTCGAGGTCGCCGGCGCCACTCGCACGGGGACCGACGGGGAGAGTCGTGGTGAGGTCATGGTGATCGATCCATACCCGGAGGGCCGATGGCTCATGACCCTCTGACGCTCCCATCACCCGGGTGTCCGATCGGACACCCCGGAACGGCGGGGATCGGTTCGGTAGCGTGCGCCCGATGTCACCAGCTGAGCGTTCGAGGTCCGTCGCCGGTCGGGTCGCGGTCGTGACCGGCGCGGCGAGCGGCATGGGTCGGGCGACCGCCGAGCTGCTGGCACGCGAGGGCGCGGCGGTGGCCTGCTGGGACGTCAGCCCGGTGGTCGACGAGGTCGCGGCAGCCATCGCCGACGACGGCGGCACGGCAATCGCGCTGCGCGTCGACATCTCGGACGAGGCGGCGGTCGGCCGGGCGGTCGCCGACTCGCGGGCGGCGCTCGGTCCGATCGACCTGCTCGTGAACAACGCCGGCATCAGCGTGCCCGCCGCGCTGGACGGCGACGGGTGGCGCGACGCGTGGGACCGCACGCTGGCCGTGAACCTCACCGGGCCGGCGCTGGTGCTGCGGGCCTGCGTGGACGACCTGCGCCGCGACGGCGAGGGACGGGTCGTGAACATCGCCTCCACCGAGGGCCTCGGCGCGACCGCGTTCCTCAGCCCGTACACGGCGGCCAAGCACGGCGTGATCGGACTGACCCGGTCGGCCGCCGTGGAGCTGGCACCATCGGGCGTGACCGTGAACTGCGTGTGCCCGGGACCGATCCGCACCGGCATGACCGCGGTGATCCCCGACGAGCACAAGGAGCGATTCGCCCGCCGCCGCGTGCCCATGCGGCGCTACGGCGAGCCCGAGGAGGTGGCCGACGTGATCCTCTCGCTGCTGCTGCCGACCGCGTCGTACTCGACCGGCGCCGTGGTCACCGTGGACGGCGGGCTGACCGTCCAGAACACGTGAGCGCGACCGAGGGCCCTGGCCGCCTCCCGGGTGCCGGCCCGATCGGCGCCGACGGGCTGCTCGACGCGGACCAGGCCGACCTGGTGCTCGGCGCCATCGCCACCACGCGAGCGGTGCGGCGCTACCGGTCCGATCCCGTGCCCGACGAGGACCTGTCCCGCATCCTGTTCGCGGCCACACGTGCGCCGTCGGGCTCCAACCGCCAGCCGGTCCGCTTCGTCGTGCTGCGGGGATCCGAGACCGCGAGGCGGGCCAAGCACCTCATCGGCGCCGCGGCCCGTGGCATCTGGGCGGCCAAGCGCGAGGCGGACGGCTACGACCGGGGCACGGGGACCGACCCGGCGTCGCCCAAGGCCCGGACCGCGGCGACCATGGAGCACTTCGTCGAGCACTTCGAGGACATCCCGGTGGTGATCCTGGTCGCCGGTCAGCGCTCCCGGCCCGGTCCCGAGGAGACGATCGGCGCGTCGATCTACCCGGCGTGCCAGAACCTGCTGCTGGCGGCGCGCACACTGGGCTACGGCGGCCTGATGATGACGTGGCACCGGGCGGTGGAGGACGAGCTGCGCGAGCTGCTCGGCATCCCCGACGACGTGTTCCTGGCCGCCACGATCACGATGGGACGGCCGCAGGGCCACCACGGCCCCGTGCGGCGGATGCCGCTGGAGGCGTTCGTGTTCGAGGACCGCTGGGAGCGCACGGTCGACTGGACGACGGAGCCCGAGGGGACGCGCCACACCCGCTGGCGCCGCTGAGCGGTGAGCCACGCCCGAGCGGCGGGGAGCGGCCAGCCACGCCCGAGCGGCGGGGAGCGGCAATGATGTCCGGATGAGCGACCAGGCACGGTGCACGCACATCGACGGGGTGACCACGGTGGACGGCCTGCTGGGCGCCCCGCCCAGCGGCGACGGCTGCGTCGAATGCCTGGAGCAGGGCATGACGTGGGTCCACCTGCGGCGGTGCCTCGAGTGCGGCCACGTGGGGTGCTGCGACAACAGCGTGGGCAAGCACGCGACGGGTCACTTCCGCTCGGTGGGCCACCCGCTCGTGCAGTCGTTCGAGCCGGGCGAGGACTGGGTGTGGTGCTACCCGGACGACGTCGGGTTCCGCGTCGCGGGCGCCGAGAACAGCCCGTCGCACTCCTGAGTCCGCGCTGACGACGGATCTCCCCGGACCGGAGGCGACCGAGCCAACTACCGTGCAGGGCTGACGCCGAGGCGGGCCGCCGGCGTCGGGCGTACGCGCCGGGTGGGCCCGACTCCCGGGCGCCCCCACCCGTCGAAGGGAGCGGCCATGAGCACGGGCACGGAGCAGGACCCGCCCCCGGAACCCCGGGCGGCGATCATCTTCCGCAGCGCAGACCGCCGCACGTCGGAGGTCGTCGGCACGGAGCTGACCAAGCGTTACGGGGTCGACTACGTGATCGACCTGGGCGACGACCCCGCCGACCTCATGGGCACGTGCGACCGGTACCGGCAGGACGGCACGCCGGTGGCGCTCGCGCTCGCCGGCTTCGGCGCCGAGGACCGGGGCGGCATCGCCGCCGTGGCCGCGCTCCGCGACGTCCACCCCGACGCCCGCCGCGGCGTGGTGGTGTCGTGGGGCGAGTTCGGACTGGCGCCCGCGGTGTTCGAGGCGCAGTCCGACGGCCGGATCGAGTTCTTCGTGGTCCGCCCGGAGCAGGTGCCCGACGAGGAGTTCCACCGGGCCGTCACCGAGGTCCTGGAGGAGTGGAGCCTGGCCCGCGGCGGCGGGTTCGAGGCGGTGCGGATCATCGGCGACCCGACGTCGTCGCGGGTCCACGAGCTACAGGACTCGTTCAACCGCAACCACATCCCGATCGGGTTCCACGACGCCGCCTCGCCCAGGGGTCGGGCGCTGCTCGGCGACCTGGGTCCCGACGTGGCGCTGCCGGTCCTGATCCTCCAGTTCACGCCGCAGCCGACGGTGCTCGTGGACCCGACCGACGTGGAGATCGCCGACGCGTTCGGGCTCACCGCCACGCTGGATCCCGACCAGGTCTTCGACGTCACGGTCGTGGGCGCGGGCCCCGCCGGGCTCGCCGCCGCCGTGTACGCCGCGTCGGAGGGGCTCCGCACCCTGGTGGTGGAGCAGCAGGCCGTCGGCGGGCAGGCCGGCACGAGCTCCCAGATCCGCAACTACCCCGGCTTCCCCCGGGGCATCAGCGGCGCCCGGCTCGCCTTCAGCGCCTTCCACCAGGCCTGGAGCTTCGGCGCCACGTTCCTGTTCATGCGGACCGCCACGGGCCTCACCGTGGACGGCGTCGAGCGCGTGCTGGCGCTGTCCGACGGCACGGCCGTGCGCACACGCACGCTCGTCATCGCCAACGGGGTCAGCTACCGCCGGCTGGGTGTGCCCGAGCTGGACGACTTGCAGGGTCGCGGCGTCTTCTACGGCGCGGCGGTGACCGAGGCGCCGAACCTGGTCGGCCGGTCCGTGGTCGTCGTGGGCGGCGGCAACTCGGCCGGTCAGGCGGCCGTCCACCTCGCACGCTTCGCCGGCGACGTCACGATCGCGGTGCGCGGCGAGGGCCTGGCAGCGACGATGTCGGACTACCTGGTCCGCATGATCGACGCCTCGCCCTCGATCTCGGTCCTGCCCGACGTCGAGGTGGTCGGTGGCGGCGGCGACGGCCACCTCGAGCGCCTGAGGATCCGGAGCCGGTCGACGGGCGAGGAGCACGAGCGGCCGGCGGACGCGCTGTTCCTGCTGATCGGCTCCGAACCCCGGACCGACTTCCTGGACGGCACCGTCGAGCGCGACGACTGGGGGTTCGTGATGACGGGCGGCGACGTGACCGACCGTCGCGCCTTCGGCCACGCGGGCCGAGAGCCCGGTCCGCTCGAGACGAGCCTTCCCGGCGTCTTCGCCGTCGGCGACGTGCGTCGCGGCTCGGTCAAGCGCGTGGCGACCGCCGTGGGGGAGGGGGCGCTGGCGATCCCGCTCGTGCACCGCTACCTGGACGAGCTCGGCCGGGCGCCGATCGACGTGACCGACCGCGCCTCCGGCGCCACGGCAGCGGTCTGACGGTCCGGCGGGAACGAGGAGCCGCATGGAGCTGCCCGTCGAGCACCACCCCGTCCGACAGCTGCTGCCGTCCATGCGATGGCTCCTGCTCGCCGCCGGGGTGCTCGTGACCCTGGCCGGCGTGCAGCTCTTCCTGTTCCCGCTGCGCACCGACCGCTACTTCGCGTGGACGATCTCCCCACCCATGACGGCGGTGTTCCTGGGGGGCGCGTACTGGTCGAGCGCCGCGTTCGAGTGGACCGGCGCCCGGGCGCGCACGTGGGCCGACGCCCGGATCGCGGTGCCGACCGTGTTCGTGTTCACGACGACCACGCTGGTGGTCACCCTCGTGCATCTCGACAGGTTCCACCTCGGCGACGAGCACGGGCTCGCCACCCAGCTCGTCACGTGGATCTGGATCGGTGTCTACGCCACCGTGCCGCTGCTGATGCTCGTGGTGTGGATCGGCCAGGTGCGCGTCCCCGGGATCGACCCCGCCCGGACCCGCCCGCTGAGCTCCACCGTCCTGGCGATCGTGGCGGTGCAGTCGGCGCTGTTCCTGGTGGTGGGGGTGTGGCTGCTGGCCGATCCGCTCGGCGTCACGTGGTGGCCCTGGACGCTGACGCCGCTGACCGGGCGGGCGATCGGCGCCTGGGTGCTGAGCCTGGGCGTCGCCGCCGGGCACGCCGTGCTCGAGCGCGACGCGGTCCGTCTGCGGCCGGCGGCCGCCGCGGACCTCGCGTTCGCCGTGCTGCAGGGCCTGGCCCTGGTCCGCCACGGAGGCGACCTGGACTGGGACGCGCCGGCGTCGTGGGCCTACGTGGTGGTGCTGGCCGTGATGGCGTGGATCGGCGTCCGCACGATCACGGCGTCGCGCAGCCCCCGCGCCAACCTGGACGCCACGCTGGACCCCGCCGCCTGAGCGCCCGCGCTCCCCGGCCGTTTCGTTTCCCAGGACCGCACCTGTTCGGGTGCCGTGCTGGGAACGAAACCGTGTGGGGGAGAGGAGCGGGAGGGGACGCAGCTCAGGTGCCCTTGCGGCGGTCGAGGCGGTCCGCGCCGGCCTCCACACCCGGGAGCTGCGCGGCGAAGGCCCCGGTGCGGGTGGCGACGAGCTCGGCCAGCACCGTCTCGGCCTCGACCCAGTCGGCGGCGCGTGGCCCGTCCAGGTCGCGGTTGTAGGGCTGGTCGAAGACCACCACGGTGTTGCCGCCCGCACGCAGGGCGGCGATGTTGTGCGGTGCGTCCTCGATGTAGGCGTCGGCCTGCGCCTCGGGCTTGGCCCCCAGGAAGCACAGGTCCCGGTACGGGATGCGGTTGGCGTCCAGCCAATCGACCGTGTCCGACACGATCAGGGCGTGGCCCCAGTTGGTCACCAGCCGGTGCGTGATGATCCGGATCCACACCCCGGCGTCCGACAAGCGCCACAGCGCATCGGCCACGCCCTCCATGGCCGGCATGTTGCGGAACATGTGGCGCTCCTGGACGCCCACGCGGTGCAGGCGCAGGAACTCCTCGCGTCCCAGGCCCCATTCGGCGAAGTCCCAGCTGACCTCCGTGGTCAGGTCGGCGGGGGAGATCCCGCGCTCGGCCGCCACCACCTCGGCGAACGCGGTCGTGTAGTCCGCGCACACCCCGTCGAGGTCCACCCCGAGCACGAAGTCGCCGACGCCGTCGGTCACGGACGTGCCCCGTTCGACGGGTCCGTCCCGGCGCCGCCACCCGCACGCCGCGGCGCACCCGACGGCGTGCGACGTGGGTGCTTGGGCATCCGCCGACGACGGCCGCCCACCGCCTTCAGCGCGATCGCGTCGTCGGCCAGCACCCGGAAGTTGGCGAGCGCGCTGGCACTCCAGGTGAGCTCGCCCGCCCGCTCCAGCGCTCCCGCCTGCAGCCGGGCCCGCAGGTCGGGATCGGTGACGACGTCGGTGATGAGGCCGGACAGCTCGTCGTCGGTGCGGCCCAGCAGCCCGCTGCGGCCGGCGTCGATCGCGTCCGCGTGTCCGGCGATGTCGGTCGCCACGGCCGGCGTCCCGCAGGCGGCGGCCTCGGTCAGCGTCATGCCCCAACCCTCCCGGGTGGAGGCCGACACGGCCAGCCACGCCCGCCGGTAGAGGTCGAGCAGCTCGTCGTCGCTGATCCGCCCGGGCAGCCGCACCCAGTCCCGCCCACCGACGGCGTCCACCTGGGCCTCGATCTCCTCGCGCTGGTACCCCTCGCCGACGATCACCAGCTCCATGTCGGGCACCCGGGCCCTGACCTCGGCCATGATGCGCACGAGCCGCGGGAAGTCCTTGACCGGCGTGAGCCGTCCCACGGCGACGGCGAGCGGGGTGGCCGATCGGGCGGCCGGCCCGTCGGGCGCGGGAGAGAAGAACGGGTCGATCCCCGGGGGGATCACGGTGACGTGCTGGTCGTCGAAGCCCAGCTCGTCGACCAGCTCCTCCTTGGAGGACGGTGACAGCGTCACGACCGGCACCCGGCGGTAGAACGGCGGTGCGAGCCGCTCCTCGAGCAGGTTGCCGAGCGGCGCCACCGGCCCCGGAAGGCTCTGCTGCCACATGGGACCGTGGACGTGGTGCAGCCAGACCGCGGTGGGCCCGTGCCACCACAGCGGCGACATGAACGGCACGCCGTTCCAGATCTCGATGACGGCGTCCGCGGTGCCCAGCCGGCCGCTCAGCTCGGCGACGGCCGCCCGGGGGAAGACCAGGTAGCGGTTGCCCCGGCGGCTGACTCGGTAGCCGTTGCGGAGGTCCGAGGGCGGGCGGCCGACCGACGTCGAGGTGCGGTGCGTCACACGGAGCCCGGCCTGGGCCCAGATCGACTCGATGTTGTCGGCGTGGACCTCGGACCCGCCCGCCTCGTCGTCGTCCAGATCGCGCCAGCCGAAGACGTGGATGCGCTCGATCCCGGCCCGGTCCGCCAGCTCGGCGATGGCGTCGACGGTCGGTCGGTTGGCAACAGGCGGCTCCATGGGGACCCGTATGCTACGCAGACCGTTCCCCGCCACCGGGGAACCGCGCGTCATGAGGAGTGTTCGTGAAGCTCACCGGTGAGCGACCCATGCAGGGCCAGACCCCCGACTCGCTGCTGGCCCTCCACACGGCCGGCTACCGCGAGGTCCGCGCCCGGATGGCCGGCGGCAGGTTCCTGGACGTGGGGTGCGGCCTGGGCGATGAGTCGGTCGGCTTCGCCGGCGCGGAGCGTGAGCTCGTCGGCGTCGACTACGACGCCGAGACGGCCGCCAGCGCGGTGCGCGCCCACGGCGCCGCCGGCATGCGCGCGATCTGCTCCGATGGCTCCCTGCTGGCGCTGAGGGGCGACACGTTCGACAACGTGTGCTCCTCGCACCTCATCGAGCACTTCACCGAGCCCGAGCACCACGTGGAGGAGGTCGCACGTGTCCTCTCGCCCGAGGGCACCGCGTTCTTCATCACCCCCAACGAGCCCGCCGACTTCGAGAACCCGTACCACGTGTACCTGTTCGGCCCCGATGAGCTCCGCGACATGCTCGGTCGCCACTTCCGGAAGGTCGAGGTGCACGGCCTCGACGCCACGCCGCGGGTGAAGGCGGACTTCGAGAAGCGCCGCGAGATGGCCAACAAGCTGCTGCGGCTCGACCCGCTCGGCCTGCGCCACAAGCTGCCCCGCGAGGCGTTCGTGTGGTTGCACGCCACCGGCCGTCGCCTGGCCTACCGGTTCACCAACACCGAGCAGGTCGGCGGCGCCTCGGGCATCACCGACGACGAGTTCTTCCTGACCGACCAGATCGACGACTCCACGCTCGTCCTCTTCGCGGTCTGCTCCGACCCGATCGACTGAACCCGCGCACCGGACCCGCCGTCCCGCTCTGGCGGCGGATTCCGTCGTCAGGCGACGGAATCGTCCGCCGAAGCGGCCGGGGGAGCGCCGCCGGCCCCCTTGCGGTCGCCCGTCGACCGGCGGAGGAGCTCGACCAGCGGGTCGACCGCCAGCAGGGCGGTGGCGAACAACGCCCAGGCGTGGGTGATCTCGAAGTTATTCATCCACTCGAAGTCGACGACGAAGTCCGACCGGGCCTGGCGGGCGACGATGTAGGCGGCCGCCAGGCCGAACGCGCCCACGCACGCAGCCCGCAGCAGCACCTGACCGCGTCCGACGGCCAGGGCCAGCGCGGTCACCACGAGCGTGGCCAGACCGACCCATGGGCCGAGGAACACCGCCGCGACCAGGCCGACGGCGACCCCGACGGCTGCCGAGCGGGCCCCGGCCAGCGGCGGCCCATCGGCCGCGAAGGGCCCGATGCCGGCGACGTCGACGGTCCCGACGAGCTCGTCGTCCAGGG
>JAEXGP010000130.1 GCA_023450775.1 Actinomycetes bacterium
GTTCCGATCGTGGCGGCCGACCGCCGGCCCGGGGCGGCGACCGTCCGTACAGCCGCGGTCCGAAGGACAGCCGCGGCCCGAAGGACAACCGCGGCCCGAAGGACAGCCGCGGCCCGAAGGACAGCCGGCCGGTCCCGCCACCGCCCAAGCGGACCTCCAAGGCCGACCGCCCGCCGGCGGCGCCGCCGCGCGAGGCCGACGTGTGGGTCGACGAGGGGCCGGTCGGCGCCACGACGTCCAGGCGATCGTCCACCCGGCGGTCCAACCGGACCGTCAAGGTCCGGGCGCCGCAGCTCGTCGACCTGGTCGGCGCCAAGCGCGCCGCCCGGCTCGAGGGTCGGCTGTCCGACGCCGCCACGGCGTACTCGGCGGAGCGCTATCCCGACGCCCGTCGGATCCTGGCGCCGATCGTCACCGAGGTGCCCGACCTGGCCGAGGCGCGGGAGCTCTACGGCCTCACCCTGTACCGCCTGGGGCGTTGGAAGGACGCCGCCCGGGAGCTGGACGCGTTCGTCGAGCTGACCGGCGGCTCCACCGAGCAGCACCCGGTGCTCGCCGACTGCCGCCGGGCGCTGGGCCAGTACGCCAAGGTCGACGAGCTCTGGGAGGAGCTGCGGACGACCTCACCGTCGGGCCCGCTGGTCAACGAGGGCCGCATCGTGGCGGCCGGTGCGCTGGCGGACCAGGGCAAGCTCGCCGAGGCGATCGCCCTGCTCGGGAAGGGCTTCAAGCTCCCCAAGCGGCCGATGGAGCACCACCTCCGCCGGGCCTACGCGCTGGCCGACCTCTACGAGCGGTCCGGCGACGTGCCGCAGGCCCGGACGTTGTTCGCCCAGGTCGCGAGGGCGGAGCCGGACTTCCTCGACGCCGCCGAGCGCGCCGTCGGCTGACCCGTTCCGTTGTGCAGAACCAGAAGGATCCTTCCGGTTCTGCACGACAGAAGTGTCAGCCCGGGGCGTCGGGGCCCCGGTGGCTCAGCCACCACTCCTGCCAGATCTCCTCGAGCTGGGGACCGAACCACTCGTCGGACACCTTCTCGAACTCCGGCCCGTAGAAGTGCGTGCCGTCCGCCCGCAGCGACGGGTCCTGCGAGCGGTCGCCCATCCAGCCGGCCAGGTCGATGATCCGGGACGTGTCGGGCCGGGCCGCGGCCACCTCACGGAGGATCTGGTTGAACCGCTCCATCCGGGCGGGATCGGCCTGGCGGGCCACGGCGTCGGGACGACCGTCGTCGGCCCAGCTGCCGTACGCGGGCCACGTCACGAGGACCGCCAGGGCGCCTCGGGAGGAGAGGACGTCGACGGCCTGGATGAACTCGTCGCGGATCAGCTGGTCGACCGCGGGGTCGCCGATCGAGGTCCACCTGGTGCTGCCCGGCAGCTGGACGTCGGGCACCTCCCAGACCGCGGAGACCAGCAGTGCGATGTCGGGCGTGGTGGTCGCGATCTGCTGACCCCATCGCTGCGGCCAGGCCGCGCACTCCGGGTCCTGCGGCACGACCATGTCCACCCGGATGGCCTTGAACCGCGTGACGCCGCAGCCCAGCTTGGCGTCGCCCCGCACGGCACCGAACCGGCCGGTGTCGATCGACCACTGCCCGAAGCCCATGCCCACGCCCAGCGCGGTGGAGTCGCCGAAGACGGCCACGTCCGCGATCGGCGCGGTGGGCACCACCGTCGAGGTCGTCGTCGGCTGCTTGCCCTCCTGCCGGTCGAGGAAGGCGTCGTAGCTGTCCTGCGCCTGGTCGAAGTCGGTCGCCAGCTCCTTCTCGTCCACCGGCAGCGGGATGCAGGCGATCGCGGCCACGAGCGCCATGCTGAGCGCCCCGGCGGCCACCGCCCGGCCCTTGGCCGGCCAGCGCCCGGCGCGGACCGGCTGCTCGACGAACCGGTAGGACAGGATGGCCAGCCCGACCGTGATCGACACGGCGAGGAACGTGCTGACCCAGCGGTCCAGGTCGGGCCACGTCTGGCGCACGGTCAGGAAGATCGGCCAGTGGATCAGGTAGATCCCGTAGGACCGGCCGCCGATCCAACGCAGCGGCGACCACGACATGACCGCCCGCATGGGTCCCGACGGCAGCGCCGCGGCGGTGATCACGGTGCAGGTCATCAGCGCGTAGAGCGCGAAGCCGCCCCGGTAGAGCCAGGACGCGGTCTGGGGGAGCGACCACCACCACCAGACCTGGACGGCCAGCGCGATCGAGCCGATCCAGATCGCGGTGCTGCGCCACCGCAGCCGCAGGGCCAGGTTGCGGCGGAACCGCTCGTGGGAGAGCAGGACGGCGAGGAGTGCGCCGAGCAGCAGCTCGGCCGCCCGGGTGTCGGTGCCGAAGTAGATCCGGTCGTCGGACATGTCGAAGACGAACGGCTCCAGGACCGAGGCGACCGTGAGGACCGCCAGGCCGCCGGCGAGCCAGGCCCGGCGCCCCCGGGACGCCACCCACAGGCCCAGGAGGATGAGCGGGAACAGCAGGTAGAACTGCTCCTCGATCGACAGGCTCCAGAAGTGCAGGACCGGGGACGGCGCGGTGAAGAGCTCCGCGTAGGAGTTGCCGGTGAGGATGTCGTGCCAGTTGGCGACGTCGAAGAGCGCGGACAGCACGTCGCCGCGCATGGTCAGCCGCTGGTCCGCGGTGGCGATGAAGGGGCCGAACAGCGCCACGACCGCGGTCAGCGTGACCAGCGCGGCGGGGAGCAGGCGGCGGAACCGGCGGCTCCAGAACGACCGGAGGGCCACGGCGTCGGTGCGCCGGGCCTCGTTGAGCAGCAGCGACGTGATCAGGAAGCCCGAGAGCGTGAAGAACGTCGACACGCCGAGGTAGCCGCCGACCATCTTCTCGAACCCGGCGTGGAAGGCCACGACGGCCACCACGGCCACGCCGCGGAGGCCGTCCAGCCCCGGCAGGTGCGACAGCCGGGCGCTGGCGGGGTCGGTCATGCCGACGAAGTCTCGGGTGGCGGGATCTGACGTCAGCATGGGGGGCGGGGAGCCGAGGGTCTGCGGGCGCCGGCGGGCGCGCTCCGCTCCGTCGGACGGCCCACAAGTGTCGCGCGCCGCGCCCGGCCGCACGCGGTCACCGGCGCCGGGCTGGGAACGCCGTCAGGCAGCCGGTGGACGTGACCCGGCTGCGCGCCGCGAGCGCGCAGCCGAGCGGTCCGGATCAGGTGCGGGAGGCCTCGAAGATGCTCTGGATCGAGGCGTCGAGCGTGGCGGTGTAGTCCTCGTCGGACTGCTGCGCCGAGAGGCCTTCGGTGAAGGCCCGGGAGAAGCTGGCGATCACGCCCGGGTTGCGGGCGAGGCGGGCGTTGGCCTCCTCGCGGGAGTAGCCGCCCGACAGGGCCACGACGCGGAGCACCTTCGGGTGCTCGACGAGCTCGGTGTAGAAGCCGTCCTCCTCGGGGAGCGTGAGCTTGAGCATGATCGGGTCGTCGACCGAGTCGAGCTCGGCGAGGATCCGGTCCTTGAGGAGCTTCTCGGCCTCGGACTTGGACGGGCTGTTGATGTCGACCTCGGGCTCGATGATCGGCACCAGGCCGTGGCCGAGGATCTGCTTGCCGACCTCGAACTGCTGGGCCACGTTGGCGGTCACGCCGGCCTCGTTGGCGACCTTGATGACCGAGCGCATCTTGGTGCCGAACACGCCGTGGCCCTTGGCCCGCTCGAGCAGGGCGTCGAGGTCGGGCATGGGCTTCATGACCTGCGTGCCGTCGGCCTCGTCCGCCAGGCCCTTGTCGACCTTGAGGAACGGGACGACGCCCTTGTCCTGCCAGAGGTACTCGGCCGTGCCCTTGCCCTCGATCTGGCGGTCCATCGTCTGCTCGAAGAGGATCGCACCGACGATCCGGTCGCCGTTGAACGCCGGGTTCGTGATGATCCGGGTCCGCATCTGGTGGATGAGGTCGAACATCTCGTCCTCACCGGAGTACTCGCTCTCCTCGATGCCGTAGAGCTTGAGGGCCTTGGGCGTGCTGCCACCGCTCTGGTCCAGCGCGGCGATGAAGCCGGGATCGTTCTTGATCTTGTTGAGCTGCTGCTCGTCCACGAGGGTCCTCCTGCAGGGTGGCGCGACGGCTGGCGCGACGTGTGCGGGACAGGATCCCACAGGCGATCCGCGGGGAGCCAACACGGCGCCCGTGCGTCCGGCTCCCGGGCGAGGAGGCCGGGAACCGGTGCACAGGCCGCGAGCGACTGCTGGAAGACTGCCCGCCGTGGCGTTGTGGGCGATCGATCTGGACGGCGTGATGTGGCGGGGCTCGGAGCCCCTCCCGGGGGCGGCGGACGCGGTCCGGAGGCTGCTGGAACGGGGCGACGAGGTGGTGTTCTGCACCAACCACGCCATGTCGCCGGCCTCCAAGGTCGACCGGCTCCGGGGGATGGGCGTGCCCGACAGCCCGGTGATCACGTCCGCCGACGCCGTCGTCAGCGAGTGCGCGGACGCCGGTTCGGTGCTGGTGCTCGGCGACGCCACGCTCGTGGGGTACCTGCGAGAGCTCGGCCTGCCGATCACCGACGTCCGCGACCTGCCCGACGGGGCGCCGGTGGGCGAGGTCGACGCGGTCGTGGTGGGGGCGCTCGACGACTGGAACCGGTCCCGCATCGGCATGGCGGCCGACGCCGTCCGCGCCGGCGCGCGGTTCCTGGCCACCAACGACGACCCGACGTTCCCGGTCACGGGTCCGGCGGGACCGCGCCTGCTGCCCGGGAACGGCTCGCTTGTCGCGGCGGTGTCCACCGCGGGCGGTCGCGACCGGTGGTCACGGGCAAGCCCCACCGACCGATGGCGGACGTGATCGTCGAGCGTCACGGACCGGTGGACGTGGTCGTCGGCGACAAGCCCGAGACCGATGGCGGCCTGGCGGTCGCGCTCGGCGCCCGGTTCGGCCTGGTGCTCACCGGGGTCACCGCACCCGAGCACCTGCCGGTGCGTCCCGAGCCGTGGGCGGTCGGCGACGACCTGGCCGCGCTCGTCGCCCTCGACGCCTGAGCGCCGGGGCGCGGCGGAACCGGCGAGGGGCAGCGCGCCGGGCGTCGGTAGCCTCGGGAGG
>JAEXGP010000156.1 GCA_023450775.1 Actinomycetes bacterium
CGGCGCGCTCCACCACCTCGACCGGGTGGCCGCCGAGCGCGGCGACCCGGGCGGCTTCGAGACCCGCGACCCCGCCGCCCACGACCAGGACCGAGGTGCCCGGCTGCGCCGCCGGCGACCGGACGACGGGCGACTCGGGCACCGGTGCGTCCTCGGTCTCGTGACCGGTCGCAGGGTCGACCACGCAGGTCACGATCGGGTTCCGGTTGTCGCGCACCATGCACGTCTGGTTGCACAGCACGCACGGGCGGATCCGCTCCGGCTCGCCGTCGCGCAGGCGGCGCACCAGCTCGGCGTCGGCCAGCTGCGCCCTGGTCATCTCGACCGCGTCCGCGACACCGTCCTCGAGCGCCCACTGCGCCTGGCCGACGTCGACGATCGAGCCCTGCGCGACCACGGCCACGCGGTCGCCCGCCGCCGCCCGCACCGCGGCGCGAACCGCCCGGGTGAGGTCCAGGTTGAACCCGGGCGGCACGTGGCCGTCGGGCCGGGTCGCACCGGCGGAGAAGATCGAGCCCTTCACGACCGTGAGCAGGTCGATCCGGCCCTCGCCGTCGGCCGCCGCGAACCCCGCCGCGAGCTCCTCGGCCATCTCGGGGGTGATCCCCGCCCACGGTGCGAGCTCGTCGCAGGACAGCCGGAGCGCGACGACGGCGTCGGGGCCGACGGCGCCGCGCACGGCGCCCAGCACCTGGCGGGCGAACAGGCCCTTGTCCGCACCCCACTCGTCGTCGCGCTGGTTGGTGAGACCCGACAGGAACTGGCGGACCAGCGAGAACTGCCCGGCGTTGACCTCCACGCCGTCGCACCCGGAGTCCACGGCCAGGCGTGCGGCCTCGGCGAACCCGTCGACGACCTCGGCGATGTCGGCCGCCTCCATCCACTTGGGGACCTCGCGAGTGTTGACCTCGGGCACCCGGCTCGGCGCCCACAGCTCGCGCTGGGACCAGTGGGACGTGCCCTGCCCGCCGCTGTGGCCGAGCGCCGCGAGCACGAGGGTGCCGTGCGGCCGGCAGGCGTCGACGACCTCGGCCCAGCCCGGGCCGCACTCCGACGCGAGCGGGGATCGCTCGAGCGGCCAGTCGGACGGGTGGACCGACGCCTCCTCGACCACGATCGTGCCGGCGCCCCCTCGGGCCCGCCGCTCGTAGTAGGCGACGTGACGCTCCGAGATGGTGCGACCGCGGCCCAGGTTGGTCTCGTGCGGTCCGAACACCACGCGGTTCGGCGCGGTCCGGCTCCCGAGCGTCAGCGGATCGAGCAGGCCGACAGGAACAGGGCCATCGGGCGAGGACATCGCTCGACATCGTGCCCCACCCGACGGGGCGGGGCCGAACCGGCCGCCTCGTCCGACGTCAGAGCTTGCGGGCCATCAGCAGGCCGTCGCCCACGTTGAGCAGAACGGTCTCCACCCGCTCGTCCGCGGCGACCGCGTCGTTGACCGCCTGGATCGCCCGGATGCTCTCGTCCTCCGACGGTGCGAGCACGGCACCGAAGTAGAGCGAGTTGTCGAACACGACCAGTCCGCCGGGTCGGAGGCGTTCGAGCACCAGCTCGTAGTAGGTGCCATAGCCGGTCTTGTCCGCGTCGATGAACGCCAGGTCGACCGGTCGGGGTGGCGTGAACGCGGCCAGCGTCTCGGCGGCCGGACCGATCACCACGTCGATCCGGTCGGCCACGCCGGCGCGCTCCCAGAACGGTCGACCGACCGACACGTACTCGTCGGAGATGTCGAAGCAGGTGAGGTGACCGTCCTCGCCCAGCCCCTCGGCGATGCACAGCGCGGACAGGCCGGTGAAGGTGCCGATCTCGATGGCCTCGCGGGCGCCGATCAGACGGGCCAGGAACGTGAGCAGCGGCCCCTGCTCGGGCGAGATCTGCATGATCGACCGGTCGCCCATGGCCTCGTGGGTCCGCGCCACCAGGTCGCGGTGCACGTCGGTGCGTGGGAGCGAGTGGTCGAGCAGGTAGTCGACGAGCTCAGGGGTGACGGGGATGCCCTTGCCGGCCATGTCGGGTCAGGCGTGCCGGCGGCGGGTCGGCTTCAGGGTCACCGGCGACGGCACGGGGACGCCCGGACGCGAGTGGTCGGACGACGGCGTGGGGATGGCGGCGCCGGCCCCGACCGCCGCGAGCAGCGGCTCGGCGTGGCCGTGCACGCACTCGGGGTCGGGATCGGTGAGCTCGAGCCCCACGAAGAACTTTGACGCCATGCACCCGCCCTGGCACGCGTCGTAGCTGCCGCAGCTGGCGCACGCCCCGGGGCTCTCGGGTTCCCGCAGCGACGTGAACAGGTCCGACTCGCGCCACACCTCGGTGAAGCCGCCGGCGTCACGGACGTTGCCGGCCAGGAACTCGTCGTGGATGACGAACGGGCAGGCGTAGACGTCGCCGACCGGGTCGATCAGGCACACCACGCGCCCGGCGCCGCAGAGGTTGAGCCCCGGCAGCGGGTCGCCCAGCGCGGACAGGTGGAAGAAGGAGTCGCCGGTCAGCACGTCGTCGCGGCCGAGCAGCCAGTGGTACAGGTCGCGCTGCTGGGCCTGGGTCGGGTGCAGCTCGTGCCAGGTGTCGGCGCCGCGGCCCGACGGCCGGAGGCGGGTCACCCGCAGCTGGGCTCCGTACGAGTCGGCCAGCGCCTTGAACTCGTCGAGCTGGTCCACGTTGTGGCGGGTGACGACGAGGCTGATCTTGAACGGGCCGAAGTCGGCGTCGGCCAGGTGGTCCATCGCCCGCCGGGCCGCAGCGAAGGAGCCCTCGCCGCGGACCAGGTCGTTGACCGTGGCGTCGGCGCCGTCGATCGACAGCTGGACGTCCAGGTAGTCCATGGCCGCCAGCCGGCGAGCGGCCTGGGCGTCGATGAACGTGCCGTTGGTCGAGAACTTCACCCCGACCTGGTGGTCGACCGCGTACTGCACGATCGGGAAGAAGTCCGATCGGAGCATGGGCTCGCCGCCGCCGATGTTGACGTAGAAGACCTTGAGGCGCTGCAGCTCGTCGATGACGGCGAAGCACTCCTCGGTGCTGAGCTCCCGGGGGTCTCGGCGGCCGGAGCTCGAGAGGCAGTGGACGCAGCTCAGGTTGCAGGCGTAGGTGAGCTCCCACGTGAGGCAGATGGGCGCGTCCAGCCCCTCCTTGAACTCCTCCACGAGCGAACGGGTGGCGGCCGGCGGCTGGACCGTCAGTTGGGGCGGCACAGGACCTCCGGGGTCTCGGTCTCGGTCTCGGTCGACGACGTGATCATCCGCGAGGTGCGCAGGGTGTCGAGCGCGGCGACGAAGCTGCCCCAGCGAGCGGGCGCCACGTCGGCCTGCTCCAGCGCCTGGGCGACCGTGCGGGTGCCGTCGAGGGACTCGACCACGCGCACCAGGTCAGGGTGCTTCAGGAAGGACAGCTTGCGGGTGTCGAAGCTGTAGGCGAGCGCGCCGAACCGCTCGGGCCGGAGCGACACGCTGGGGTGCAGCTCGAGGACGTCGTCGAGCGCGACCGTCACGGGTGCGATCAGCGGTGCGGTCAGTAGACGCCGCACATGCCGTCGATCGAGACCTCCTCGACCAGCAGCTCGTCGGCGACCAGCGCGGCCTCACCGGCCGGCGCGTCCTCGACGACGGGGAGCTCGGTCTCGGCGGTGGGCTCGGTGGTGACGGTGGCGGTGTCCATGGACGGGGCGCTCCTCGCTCGACGGTTGGTGCGATGGTAGACGCCCCTGATCGGGTGTAGAACTCGCCCAGGTTGGCGGAACGCCCGCCAGCGCTGACTGACACGTTCGCGGGCGCTGCGCCCACGGCGAACCAGGGGGACCAGCATGCCGACGACCACCCGCGCCGCCGTCCTGTGGGGACATCACGAGGACTGGAAGATCGAGGAGATGACCCTCGACGACCCGGGTCCCGGCGAGGTGGTCGTGAAGACCGCGTACGCCGGGATGTGCCACTCCGACGAGCACGTCGTCCAGGGCGACATGCTCGTCCCGCACTTCCCGTTCGTGGGCGGCCACGAGGGCTCGGGCGTGGTCGAGGCCGTCGGCCCCGGCGTCAACACGGTGGCGCCGGGCGACCACGTGGCCATGTCGTTCGTGCCCAGCTGCGGCCGCTGCAAGTGGTGCTCCACCGGCCGGCAGTACATCTGCGACCTGGGCGCCAAGCTCTTCGACCTGCAGATGATCACCCGTGAGCCGGGCGACGTCTCGCACACGATCGGCGACACCGAGGCCGCCCGCTTCGCCCAGGTCGGCACGTTCTCCGAGCACCTGCTCGTGAGCCAGGACTCGCTGGTCAAGGTCGAGTCCGACCTGCCGCTCGACGTGGCCGCCCTCGTCTCGTGCGGCGTCGCCACCGGGTGGGGTTCCGCCGTGCACCGCGCGGACGTCCAGCCCGGCGACAACGTGGCCGTCATCGGCGTCGGCGGCGTGGGCATCAACGCCGTGCAGGGTGCGCGCATGGCCGGCGCCAAGCGCGTCATCGCCATCGACCCCGTGGAGTTCAAGCGTGAGAAGGCCATGGAGATGGGCGCCACCCACACCTACTCCTCCATCGAGGAGGCGCTGCTCGCCGTGCCCGACCTGACCTGGGGCGACATGTGCGACGCGGTGATCCTGGTCCCCGGCGTGGTCACCGGCGACATGATCGACCCGGCGCTCAACCTCACGTCCAAGGGCGGCACCCTCGTGGTCACCGCCATCGGCAACATGCTGCAGACCGACACCGCCCTGAACCTGTTCATGCTCTCGATGATGAACAAGGAGGTGAAGGGCACCATCTTCGGTTCCGGCAACCCCCGCGCCGACATCCCGGCGCTGCTGTCGATGTACCGGGAGGGCGACCTGAAGCTCGACGAGCTGATCACCAACCGGTACCGCCTGGAGGACGTCAACCAGGGCTACCAGGACATGCGGGACGGCAAGAACATCCGCGGGGTCATCGACTTCACGTGACCGACGATCGTCCCGAGCCCACGACGGGCCCCGAACTGCTGCGCCGCCTCACGACCCGGGTCGTGGGGCGGCGTCGCGAGCTGGAGGCGGTCGTCGCCGCGCTCGCGGCCGACCGGCACCTCCTGCTGGAGGGTCCGCCCGGCACCGGCAAGTCGACCGTGCTGCGCGCGGTGGCCGAGGAGTCCGGCCGGGGCTTCGAGTTCGTCGAGGGCAACGCCGAGCTCACGCCGGCCCGCCTGGTCGGCACGTTCGACCCGGCCGCCGTGCTGAGCGAGGGCTACTCCCCCGACGTCTTCGTCGACGGCCCGCTGGTCTCGGCGCTGCGCGACGGCGCCCTGCTCTACGTCGAGGAGATCAACCGGATCCCCGAGGAGACGCTGAACGTGCTCATCACCGTGATGAGCGAGGGGGAGCTGCACGTGCCGCGGCTCGGCCACGTCGTCGCAGCGCCGGGCTTCCGCCTGGTGGCGGCCATGAACCCGTTCGACGCCGTGGGCACCGCACGCATCGCCTCGGCCGTCTACGACCGGGTCTGCCGGTTGGCGATGGACTACCAGGACGCCGGCGAGGAGGCGCTGATCGTGTCGGCGGCCGCGCCCGCGGCGGCCACGGCGTTCGGCGCCGGCGGCGTGCTCAGTGCGGTGTCCATGGTGCGCGACAGCCGGGAGCACCCCGAGCTGCGGACGGGCTCGTCGGTGCGGGGAGCGATCGACTTCGTGCTCGTGGCGGGCGAGCTGGCAGCGCTGCGCGACCGCGAGGTCCTGGACCCCGGGGTCACGCTCGACGCCGCCCTGCTGGCGCTGTCGGGTCGGGTCCGACTGCGCGAGGGCGGTTCCCGCACGGCGGAGGAGGTCGTGACCGAGCTGTGGTCGCGCTGGTTCGCGCCGGACGAGGCGGACCAGGGCTCGGGCGACGGCGACGCGTCCGACGGCGGCGCGCGGGATCCGGGAAAAGCCTGACCCCGCCGCCGGGTGGGGGACGTCAGCCGACCGACGACGTCAAGGAGGGCGAGGAGGCTCGCGACGCCGTCGCGGACGCCGGGCGCCGCACCACCTCGCGACGCGACCTGGCCCGTCACGACGGGTTCGAGCAGGTGTCGCCCGAGGTGGGCGTGCTGGACGAGGACGCGTTCGCCGAGGCGATGGACGCGGACCCCGACGAGGCGCTCGCCATGCTGGCGGACCTGACCGGCGCCACCGACGAGGGCCTGCGCCGGCTGGCTCGGCAGCTGGCCGGACGGGTGATGGTCGACCTCGGCCGCATCGGCCCCGAACGCCGCCGCGGGGTCGGGCGCCTGCGGCGTGTGCCGCTCCGCGAGGCGGACGGTGACATCGACCTGGACGCGTCGCTCGACGCGATCGCCGCGGTCCGCGCCGGCGGCCCCGGCGCCGAGGAGTTGCAGGTGCGGGCGTGGCAGCGGCCGGCCACCGCGGTGTGCCTGCTGGTGGACCGGTCGGGGTCCATGGCGGGCGACCGGCTGGCCTCCGCGGCCGTCGCCGCGGCCTCGGTGCTCTTCCGCGCCCCGCTCGACTGCTCGGTGGTCGCGTTCGCCGAGGACGCGATCGTGCTGAAGGCCCAGGACGAGGTCCGCTCGCCCGATCAGGTGGTCGGCGACCTCCTGCGGCTCCGCGGCTTCGGCGTGACGGACGTGGGCCAGGCGCTACGGGCCGCTGCCGCGCAGCTGGCCCGCTCGACGGCGGGCCGGCGCATCACCCTCCTCATGTCGGACTGCCGGGCGACGACCGGCGGCGACCCGCTCCCCCACGCCGCCGGCACCCACGAGCTCGCTGTGCTGGCTCCTCAGGGCGACACCGCGGATGCGGAGGCCCTCGCCGACGCGCTCGGCGCGCGCTGGACCGAGCTCGCCGGACCCATGTCGGTCCCCGACGCGATCTCGACGGTGTTGTTGGGTTGACACCGCCGCAGCACGGGCGCGCTCCCGACCACGTGACTCGGGATTGCGAGCTCGCGAGCCATCCGGAGTCACGCCGGAAGAGCCGCCGAGCCCGCGAGGCCTGGCTCTGCCGGAACCAGCGATGAGCGCCGCCGCAGGCGGCACCCCGCCCTCCCGAGCGAGGCGCAAGCCGAGCTGATCAGATGATCTCGGGGTAGCTGTCGGCCAGGTCGCGCAGGTCCTTCTTCGAGACCTTGCCGAGCTCGGCGGTCGGGAACTCGTCGACCCAGTAGACGGCGCGGGGCACCTTGAAGTCGGCGAGGTTCGCCTTGCAGTGCTCGATGATCTGCGCGGCCGTGGCGTCCTCGTCCAGGTTCGGATCGCCCTTGATGGCGAAGGCCACGGCGACCATGTCCAGGCGCTTGTGGGACTTGGCCACCACGGCGATGTCCGCCAGCGGCGCGCCCGCGGCGCGGATCGCGTCCTCGACCTCACGGGCCGACACGTTCTCGCCGCCGACCTTCAGCGCGTCCTTGTCCCGGTCGCAGTAGCGGATGTTGCCGTCCTCGAGCAGCATCACGATGTCGCCCGTTCGGGCCCAGCCGTCGGCCGTGAAGAACTTCTCGTTCGCCTCGTCGTTGTGGAAGTACTCCTTGCAGACCGAGACGCCCCGGATGCCCCGGATCCACAGCTCGCCCATCTCGCCGACGGCGGCGAGCTCGCCGTCCTCCTTGACGATGAGCATCTCGTAGCCGGGCGACACCTTGCCCATGGCCATCTCGGGGTACTGCTCCCACGGGTTCGAGTGGATGCAGTGGGTGACGAGCTCCGTCATGCCGTAGGCGGCGACGATCTTCATGCCCATCATCTGCTCCAGCACCGGCATGATCAGGCCGAAGACGCCGACCTTGACCGTGTGGTCCTCGGGGATGCCCTGCTCGAAGGCCGTCTGGATCACGAACGGCAGGAGCGAGATGTGGGTGACCGAGTACTTCTCGATGACCGGCCAGAACTTGCTCGCCGAGAACTTCGGCTGCAGCACGACGGTGCCGCCCACGCCGAGGATCGACCAGATCGCCCAGCTCTGCGTGTTGACGTGGAAGAACGGCAGCGACGCCAGGTAGACGTCATCGGCCTCGAGCTGGATGTTGGTCGGGTTGACCTTGGCGGCCCACAGGGCGTTGGCGTGCGTGTGCACGACGGCCTTGGGCTTGGACGTGGTGCCCGAGGTGAAGAGGATGCCGGCGGGCAGCATCGGGTCGCGGTCGCGGACCGGCGAGTCCGCCGCGTCGCCGTGCAGGTCGCCCCAGCCGTCGCGGCCATGGGCGAGCTCCTCGTCGCTCGCCGGCACGCCGGAGTTGTCGTCGGTGACGACGATCCAGCCCAGGTCAGGGCCGGCTTCGGCGACGAGCGCCGCGTACTTCGGCTGGGTGATCGCGCCGACGCAGCGGGTGTGGGTGATGAAGTAGTTCACCTCGGCCGCGACGCTGCGGGTGTTCGTGGTCACGGCGACGGCGCCGACACGGGCACACGCGTACCAGGCGATGACGGCCTCGGGGCAGTTCTCGGCGTGGATGAGCACCATGTCGCCCACGCCGACGCCACGGCCGGCGAGCCCGGCGGCGACGCGCTTGGTCGCCTCGGCGAACTCGGCGTAGGTCCAGGAGCGGTCGGCCTCGTCCTTGGGCTCCCAGATCAGGAACGTGTGATCCGCGCGGTGCTCGGCCCAGTGGTCGATCAGCCAGGGGATGTCCTGCCCGCCGAACTGGTAGGCCGCGACGGCGGCGGGATCGAACGACGTGGTCGACGACATGGCTGGAGGTCCTCCTGGTCGATGTGCAGCGCTGCGCTGCTCCCCTGCGTGCGACGCCAGCACCCCGACGGCCGCACGGGACCTGACGATACGTCAGATCTGTGGCGGCCACCTCCCGCC
>JAEXGP010000211.1 GCA_023450775.1 Actinomycetes bacterium
GCCCTGCTGCGCTGCGGGCCCAACGCGGCGCGCCACACGGTCGTCGCCGGGCGCGTCGTCGTGCGCGACGGCCGGCTCACGCACCCCGGCGTGGACGAGCAGCTCGCGACGCACCGGCGCGTCGCCACGCGCTGGCAGTCGTCCCTCCTGGGCTGACCACGCCGATCTTGTACGCCACGCGCCACCTGGGCGACGTCGGCGTACAAGATCCATGAGCCCCGTCGAACTCGTACGTGACCGACCGCATGGGCGACCGGGGAGTACAAGTTCGACGGGAGGCGCGGGCCCGACGACCAGGACCGCCGGTCAGCCGAAGGCCCGGTCCCCGACCGTGTCGACCTCGAACTCGGACGCCTGCAGGGTCCGCGGCCCGAGCAGCTTGGCCATCAGGTGTTCGCCGGCCAGCACCGGCGGGTACTTGGCCGGGTGCTCGTCGTCGCAGCACGTCGGAAGGCACTCGACGAGGGCGTCGTGGTCGCCGTCCAGGAAGAACGCCGCGGAGCGGCGCAGCGCGGGCCCGTCGGTCCGCGACGGCGGCGGGACCACGCGGTGCAGCGTCGAACGCCAGCGGTCGTTGGTCCACTCCGCCAGCAGGTCGCCCAGGTTGACCAGGTACGCGCCGTCGACCGGCTGCACGCCGTGCCACTCGCCATCGGGGCCCAGCACCTCCAGCCCGGGCACCTGGTCGCCGTAGAGCACGGTCACGATGCCGTAGTCGGTGTGGGCACCCATGCGCATCTGCTCGGGCAGCGGCTCGGGCGATCCCGGCGGCCGCTCGTAGCGGATCATCCGAAGGGTCTCGGTGGGATGGCGGCACCGCTCGACGAAGAACTCCTCGTCCACGCCGAGGGCGACGGCGAAGATGCGGGTCAGGCGCAGCGCAAGATCCGCGACCGCGTCGAAGTACGTGACGACCGGCTCGCGCATGGAGGGCAGCGCGGACGGCCAGATGTTCGGCGCATGCAACCGGTGACGTTCCACCGCGACCGCCGGGTCGGACTCGTCGACGACGTCGCGGCCGATGTTGAACGCCTCGAACAGGTCGGGCGGCGCGTCGGCGCCCAGGCTGTACACGAGCGACTCCGTGCCGAGCGGCGCCCACCCGCGGTTCACCTCCGCGGACGGCGGCAGGGTCTCGGACTTGGCCTCGGCCGGCAGTGCGAAGAACTCGTCGCAGGCGTCGAGCATCCCCTGGATGGTCGCGTCCGGGACGCCGTGGCCGACCACCTGCATGAACCCGACCCGGCGCAGGGCGTGGTCGACCTCACGGATCACCGAGATCCGGGCCTCGGGGTCGCCGGTGGACCAACCCGAGACGTCCACCACCGGGACCTCGAACGGCCCGGGTCGATCGGTGGGTGCTGACAGCACGATCGCCTCTCAGACCAGCGGGCTCGGATCGTCGAGGTCGCCGAGGCCCAGGCGGGCCATGCGGCGGTTGTACGCGATGCGACCGGCCTGCTCCAGCTCGAACGTGCGCACCGTGCGCTCCCGGACCCGCTCCCAGTCGCCGTCGTCGCGGCAGTACGTGACGAGCACCTGCTTCCCCAGGTGCAGGTGGAACTGCTCGTCGGGGATGATCCGGTCGAAGATCTTCTGCACGTCCGCTGGCAGCCGCGGCCGGACCTCCAGGAACGCCTGGCAGGCGCCCGACTCGCCGGTCACGTTGTGGGCGGCGACCCGCTCGACGGTGTCCGCGCCCGAGGGGTACCAGACGTCGAGCCACTCCTCCCACTCGGGCTCGGGGGTCCAGTTGTCGAGCGACGTGACCCCGCGGCGGGACAGCGCCCGCATGCAGTACTCGTAGTGGTTCGCCTCGTCCTCGACCTGCTGGGCCAGGAGCACGAACGCGTCGCGCTCCGGCGTGTCGGCCAGCCAACGCCCGATGAACTCCGCGGCCCGCTTCTCGTAGTACGCCTGGAAGCACAGGTACTCGATGAGCTCGGGCTCCGACATGGGGCGGTTGAAGAACGTGCCGCCGTCCGAGTCGTCCAGCTCCGAGCGACGGCGCTCCAGATCCTCGATCAGCTCGTCGTAGCGGACCTGCGCCTCCTGGGGGTCGGGCCGCTGGTCCAGGGTCGTGCTCACGGGACGGGTACCTCGCTCTCGTGGGTGTGGGCGGCGACGTCGGCCAGGCGGGCGGCGTCGCGTTCCGCCAGGTAGACGTCCCGGCGGTCGAACAGCTCCTCGGCCGCGGCCTGCGCCTCGGCCATGACGTCGGCGACGTCGACGGTCAGCACCTCGCCGCCGGCGACCAGGCGGTGCCCGTCGACCCAGACCGAGTCGACGTCGTGGCCCGAGGCGGTGAAGACCAGGTGGGCCGCCACGTTGGACCACCGCCCGTGCAGCACGGGGGTGAAGTGGGGCTGGTGCAGGTCGACGGTGATCACGTCGGCCCGCTTGCCGACCTCGAGCGTGCCGGTGATGCCGTCCAGGCCCAGGGCCCGGGCGCCGTCGCGGGTGGCCAGGTCCAGGACGTCCCACGGGTCCCCGGTGGTCGGATCGAGCGTGGTGACCTTGGCCAGGAGCGACGCGAACTTCATCTCCTCGACGATGTCGAGGTTGTTGTTCTCCTTCTCGCCGTCCGAGCCGATGCCGACCGCGATGCCGGCGGTGCGCATGTCGGCTACCCGGGCCGGACCGGACGAGAGCTTCATGTTCGAGCACGGGCAGTGCACGGCGCTGGTGCCGGTCTGCGCGAGCAGTTCGATCTCCCGGTCGTCCAGCCACACGCAGTGGGCGATGACCGTGTGATCGGAGAGGATGCCGCGGTTGTAGAACTCCTCGACCGGCCGGCGTCCGAACCGGCGCAGCGACTCCTGCACCTCCCAGATGCTCTCGGAGGTGTGGGTGTGGATGCCGGTGTCGTACTCGAGCGCGATCTCGGCGGCCCGGCGGAACGCCTCGGGCGAGCAGTAGAAGAGGTGCTCGAGCCCGACCCAGGTGCGCACCCGGCCCTCGGACGCGGTGCGATGGGTGCGGAGCAGGTCGAGGTTGGTCTCGAGCGTCTCGAAGTAGTCGTAGCCGGGGAGGTCCGCCACGTAGGGCACGAGCGTGGCCCGGACGCCGAGCTCGTCGGCCACCTCGGCCGAGCCCTGCATGAAGCGCCACATGTCCATGACCGACGTGGTCCCGAAGCGCAGACCCTCGGTGTAGGCGAGCCGGCTCGCCGCCTTGGCGATCTCGGGCGTCATCACCTTGTGGGCCGGGTCCACGTAGTTCTCGAGCCAGTCCCAGAGGGACATCGACTCGGCGGTGCCCCGCAGCAGACCCGAGTGGAGGTGGCCGTTGTGCAGCCCCGGGAGGACGGCCATGCCGGTCGCGTCCACCACCTCGGCGCCCGCCGCTGCGGGGTGGGCGTCGACCTCCTCGACCGTCCCGACGGCGACGATCGTGTCGTCGACGAACAGCACCGAGCCGGGGTCGAGGACGACCTTGCTCCCCTCCATCGGGAGCACGATCCCGTTGCGCAGCAGCGTGGTGGTCACGTCCGTCGACGCTCGCAGCATCGACGGGAACGGTCAACAGACTGTTGATCCGTTTCACGCTCCGTTCACACGTTCGGCGGGCTGCGGCCAAACCGCTCGTCCCCGCCGGGCGGACCCCGGCACGATGTCGTCCATGACGGACCTGCACGACGACGAGCTGGCGGCGCTGGGGCACCTGAACCGGTGGGAGTTCGAGCGGGCGCTGGCCCGCTGGTCCGGCACCCGCGGCTCGGTGGTCGAGCGCGACGGCGTGCTGAGCTGGTCGAGCGCGTCGGACTTCCCGGTACTGCTCAACGGTGCCGCCGTGCTCGATCCCCGGGTCGATCCCACCGAGGCGGTCCGGGTGGCGATCGAGCGGTTCGACGCCCTGGGCCGCGGGTTCTGCATGCCGCTGCGCGACCGCGACCCTCTCGACGAGGCCGTCCGCTCGGCCGCGCTGGACGAGGGACTGGTCGCGCTGTCGGGGGCGCCGGAGATGGCGGTCACCGCGCCGGTCGAGGACCGGGCCCCCGGCGACGGCGTGGAGCTCCGGTGGCTCGACGACGTGTCCGCCGCTGGTTCGGGGACGTCGGAGGTGTCGGTCGACGACTTCGTCGCCATCTCCGACTCGGCGTACCAGAGCCTGGGCATGCCGGCGGGAACGCTGCACACCGCCGTGACCGCGCCGCACCTCATCGACGTGCCCGGGACCACGGTCGTCCTCGCGCTCCTCGACGGCGCGCCGGCGGGCACCGCCATGGGCCTGCTGAGCCACGGCATCGCCGGCGTCTACTTCGTGGGCACGCTGGAGCAAGCGCGGGGCCGCGGCGTGGGCGACCTGGTCACGCGGGCGGTCACCAACCGCGCCTTCGACGAGGGGGCCCGAGCGGTGACGCTGCAGGCGTCGTCGATGGGCGAGGCGATCTACCAGCGGATGGGCTACCGGGAGCTGTACCGCTACACGACCTACGTGCGGTTCCCGTCAGCCTGACCTGATCGACCCGATCTGACCTGACCCGGCCTGGCCGTGCCGGCGCTGGCCGGGCGGGGCCCCGGGCGTTCAGTCCGAGCCGCAGTCGCGTGCCAGGTCCGACATCCGCCGAGCCAGCTCGACGTCGAGCTCCGTGATCCCGCCCGCGTCGTGGGTGGCCAGATCCACGACGACCAGGTTGTAGGAGTTCGACCAGTCGGGGTGGTGGTCCATGGCCTGCGCCACCGTCGCCACCGCGGCCATGAAACCGAAGGCCCGGCTGAAGTCCGAGAACCGGAGCTCGCGGTGGAGGCGCCCGTCGAGGAGCGCCCACTCGGGCAGGTCGGCCAGCGCGGCGGCGAGCTCGTCGTCCGACAGGGGTTGCGGTCGAGCCATGCGCGGGAGGCTACGCCCGCCGGCCGGTCCGCGGTCGGCCGAGGTCGGGGGGCCTTCGACGCACCCGGCTCGCCCCGTGGCGGGCGCTAGGTTCGCCGCCCATGGAGCTGAGCTGTGCCTTCCCGCCCCGTCCCGACCTCGTCGAACTGGTCGTGCTGGCCGAGGAGCTCGGCTACGAGCGGGCGTGGGTGTACGACTCGCCCGGGCTCTACGGCGACGTGTGGATGGCGCTGGCGCGCTGTGCGGACGCCACCTCGCGGATCGGGCTCGGACCGGGGGTGCTGGTCCCGTCGCTGCGCCACCCCATGGTCAACGCGGCGGCGACCGCGGAGCTGGCCCGGTTGGCGCCGGGCCGGGTGGCGGTGGCGCTCGGGACCGGGTTCACGGGTCGGTTCGTGATGGGCCAGCAGCCCATGACGTGGGCCGCGACCGAGGAGTACCTGCGTCAGTTCGTCGGCCTGCTGCGGGGCGAGACCGTGGAGATCGACGGCGCCCTCTGCCGGATGATCCACCCCGACGGCTTCGTGGCCGACCGGCCGGTGGACGTCGACGTGATCGTCGGTGCCAACGGGCCGAAGGGGCTCGGCGTGGCCGCGGCGATCGGGGCCGACGGCGTGATGTCGATCTTCGGCGGTCAGGAGGGCTGGGACCGCTGCGCGCTGCTGGGCTACGGGACCGTGCTCGAGGACGGCGAGCCGCTCGACTCGGAGCGGGTGATGGACGCCGCCGGGCCGGGAGGGGCCGTGGTGTTCCACGGCATGTACGAGGCCGGCCCGGAGCTGCTCGACGGGTTCGAGGGCGGCGCCACCTGGCGGGCCGCGATCGAGGAGTTCCCCGAGGCGGAGCGCCACCTCCACACCCACGAGGGCCACTTCGCCTTCATGACCGATCGGGACCGGGCAGCGGTCACGCCCGACCTGGTCGCCGCGACGACCTGGACGGGCACGGCCGACGAGCTCCGGGCCCGGCTGGCCGACACCGAGGCGGGCGGCGTGAGCGAGTTCGTGTACGCGCCGATGGGGTCGGACCCGGCCCGCGAGCTCCGAGCCTTCCGCTCCCTCCTCGCGAGATAGGGGTGCACAGCGACATCCCTTGTCGCTTCTCCGACCAGAGAATTCTGCCGCGACGGGACCGGCCCGCCGCGCCCGGCGGGTCTCAGACGTGGAGCCACTCCGGCCAGGCCGTCAGCTGCTCGGTCACGTGCCGCGGGACGATCAGGTGCGCGCCGACCACGCCGTTGACGAGCTGCGTGACGCGGACGTCGCAGGCGAGCGAGAACAGCCGGTACGCGTCGTGGTCGGTCAGGGCCGACCATTCGGCGACGCGGGCCGCGGCGTGGGCGATGACGTCCCGGGCCGCCTCGTCGAACGTGTCGCCGAAGCCGAAGAACACGGTCGCGTCGGCGGTGGCGGCGAGCGGGCGGTCGGTGTCGAGCTCGGGCCGGCTCGTCAGGCGGACCACGCCCCGCATCGCCATCTCGAGCGCCGTCTCGGTGATCTCGCCGTCGCCCTGCGTGCCGTGGCCGTCGCCGATGAGGAAGCCCGCGCCCTCGGTGAAGGTCGGCAGGAAGAGCCGGGCCCCTGCGACCAGCTCCCGGCAGTCCAGGTTGCCGCCGAACGGACCCGGCGGAACGGTGTCGAGCGGTCCGAGCGCCGGGTCGGGGCGCACGGCGAGCACGCCGAAGAACGGGCGCAGCGGCAGGACCAGGCCGGACCGCAGCGACAGCACGCCACGCTCGGCGTCGACGTCGATGAGCTCCACGTCGTAGGCGCCCACCAGGCCCGGGACGCCGTAGCCCTCCCGCACGCCGTTCCACCCCGCGGGTGCGTCCGGCTCGATCTCGAGCAGGTCGACCTGCAGCGTGCAGCCGACCGGGTGGTCCTCGACCGTGATCGGCCCGAGGACCGGATGAGGGCCGAGCCACTCCCGACCCTCGGCCTCGATGGACAGCATGGCCGGACCGAGCCGCTCGTACGTGTCGAGGCCGAGCGGTGTGCGGGTGAGCGTGCGGACGGCGAACGCCTCGCCGGAGCGCACGGTCGCCACCGATGGGACGGCGCCGTCGAACACGCCCGGCTGCACGGTCGCGGGGGTCGAGGTCAACTCGCGGAGGGCGGCGGCGCTCGTCGAGGGGGTCACGCCGTGACCGTACGCACGCCGCGATCGTGTGTGAACCGCAGCGCTGCAGAGTTCACGCGCCGTTGACGATCACCGTCGGCCGCCGACCAGCACAGAATCTCCGGTCGGAGAACCGACAAGGGATGTCGTTGTGCACCCCTCTATCCCTAGAGGTCGAAGAAGGGGTCCTCGATCTGGGGGCGGGACGGCTCCGCGCCCTCGCCCGGCTCCTCGTCGTCGTCCAGGCCGTCGACCCAGGCCGCGTAGCCCGACTCCTCCAGCCGGTCCGCCAGCTCGGGTCCGCCGGACTCGAGGATGCGGCCCTTGGCGAAGATGTGCACCACGTCGGGATGCAGCTCCTCGAGCAGGCGCGTGTAGTGGGTGATCGCCAGCACGCCGAGCGGCTCGCCGCCGTCCAGGCCGCCGGCGGTCGCGGCCTCGATGCGGCGCGACACCGCCCGCAGCGCGTCCACGTCCAGACCCGAGTCCAGCTCGTCGAGGATCGCGATCCTGGGTTCCAGGACGCCGAGCTGCAGCGTGTCGTTGCGCTTCTTCTCGCCGCCCGACAGGTCCACGTTGAGCGGCCGGTCCAGGAAGCGAGGGTCGAAGTCGATCAGGTCGGCCTCGCGCTCCAGCCGGGCCGGCACGAGCGCCGGGTCGCGGCCGGCGGCGGCGTACGCCTCTTGCAGCACCTCGGCGACCCGGACGCCGGGCACCTCGGTGGGGTACTGCATGGCCAGGTACAGGCCGGCGCGCGCCCGCTCCCACGTGGGCAGCGCGAGCAGGTCGACGCCGTCGAGCGTGACCGATCCGCCGGTCACCGTGTAGCCGGGCTTGCCCATGAGCACGTGCGACAGGGTCGACTTGCCCGACCCGTTCGGCCCCATGACGGCGTGGACCTCGCCCGAGCGCACGGTCAGCGTGACGCCCTTGAGGATCTCCCGTCCGCTGACCTCGGCGTGGAGGTCGTCGATCACCAGCTCGCTCACGACACGGCCTCCCCGTGGTCGGACCCGGGCGACACGACGTCGACGTCCACCAGGACGCGACCGTCGACGACGCGCGCGGTGTAGGCCGGCACGGGTCGGACCGCCGGCAGCGTCAGCGCGTCGCCCGTGCGCAGGTCGAACTCGCTGCCGTGCTTGGGGCACTCGATCGTGCAGGCGTCCTCGTCGACGATGCCGCCGGACAGCGACACCTCGGCGTGGCTGCACGTGTCGCCGATGGCGTACACGTCGTCACCGATGCGCACGACCGAGACCTTGCGACCGGCCACCTCGAACGCGGTGCCCTCCAGGTCCTCCAGGTCGTCCAGCGCGGCGACGTCCACCGACACGACCTCGGACGGCCCGGCGCTCACGACGCCACCGTCCGGCCCAGCGCACGGTCGAGGGTGCGGTCCATGCGCTCGGAGATCGTGCTGACCAGCGCCGGGACCGGGAAGTCGTCGAGCACCTCGTCGAAGAAGCCACCCACGACCAGGCGATCGGCGACCGACGTCGGCACGCCACGGGACTCCAGGTAGAAGCGCTGGTCGGGGTCGACCGGGCCGACCGTCGAGGCGTGCGAGCAGTGCACGTCGTTGTTCTCGATCTCCAGGTTCGGCACCGACTCGGCCCAGGCGCCGTCGGACAGCTTGAGGTTGCGGTTGGTCTGGAAGGCGTTCGAGCCCCGAGCCCCGGGGGCGATGCGGATGAGACCCGTGTACACCGAGTGCGACGTGTCGGCGACGCCGCCCTTGAACAGCAGGTTCGACGTGGTGTCGGGCGCTTCGTGTGCCTGGAACGTGCGGAGGTCGAGCATCTGGTGGTCCTCGCCCAGGTAGACGCTGGACAGGTTGCCGGTGGCACCGCGGCCCTGCAGGCGGCAGTCCAGGCGCAAGCGTGCGTAGTCGCCGCCGAGCGCAGCGACCCCCACGTCGAGCGTGGCGTCGCGGTCGACGGTGGCGTTCAGCGAGCCGAGCTGCCAGACGGTCTCGGCCAGGTCCTGCAGCACGGCGTGGCGGAACCGACCCGCGGGCGCCACCGACAGCTCGGTGACCGGGGCGACCAGGCTGGTCACGTCGTCCGAGAGGTGCACCTCGACGAGCGACGCCTCGGCGTTCTCACCCAGACGGACCGACAACCGGGGGAACGTGGCGATGCCGTCGGTCGCCACGAAGCTCACGACGGCGAACGGGCGGTCGACCACGACCCCCGCCGGCACGTCGAGGACGACCGGCTCCACCGCCAACGCGTCGTTCCACGCCGCGAACAGGTCGACCGGGTGATCCGCGGCGTCGCCCAGCACGGCCTCGGCCTCGACGGCATCGTCGTGGCTGGAGCCGAAGCGCACCCCGTCGTCCCACGGCGCACCCTCGGCCTCGGCGTGCACCACGCGGCCGTCGACCAGCACCACCAGCCCCGACAGCGGGCCCAGCTCGGCGAGCACCTCGCCGACGGCGGCGGGCACGTCGACCGACCCCGGCTCGACGGGTTCGGCGTCTGCGGCACGGAACCGGTGGAGGTCGAGCTCGGCGATGCGGCTGTAGCGCCACTCCTCGGCCTCGTCGCTCGGCAGGGGCAGATGGCCGGCTCGATCCAGGCCGTCCGCGCGTCGAGCGCGCAGCCAATCGGGTCCGGGCAGGTCCGCGACGACGAACGGCGGCGCAGCGTCGGCGCTCGCGGCGGGAGCGGTGTCGGGAGGGGCCACGGGCCAAATTTACACTACGGCCGTAGTGCATATTCAGACGACGGCCCGGGCGGACGTCACTCCCGGGCCTGAGCACCCGGGCGCCGGAGCCGGCTCTCCTCGCTGCGGCGGCAGCCCTACCTGCAGCAGCCCTCCCTGCAGCAGCCCTCCCTGCAGCAGCCCTCCCGGCAGCAGCCCTCCCTGCGGCGGACGCGCTACTTGCGACGGAAGAACCGCTTCCAGCCCCGGTTGTCGCGACGGACCTGCTCCTGGCGGTCGGCGTCGACCTCGGCCCGGACCCGCGGCACCGCAGCGTTGACGATGTCCTCGGCCTCGTCGAGCAGCGCCGCGATCGACGGGTCCTCGCCCAGGCTCGGCGGTTCGGGCGGCGTCGGGGGCACCACGAGCGTGCCGTGGGCCCAGTTGACGTCGGCCAGCCGGGGCGTGAACGCGGCGCAGTCGGCGGGACACCGCCACGGCGCCTCGGGCGCGAGGTCCAGGTCGCACTTCCGAACGGTCTCCCCGTTGGGGTAGGTGCGACTCTCGAAGAACTTGCAGTTCTCGAGCATCGGCATGGCCACAGTGTGGCAGCGGGACCGCCGATTCCGGCGCCGCTCGCTGTGACCGCTCACGGCAGCGGGCGCCGGCACTGGAGCGGGCGCCGGCCGCAGGGGGTGTGTGACTGATGCGCGCCCCAGCGTCCCGGGGAATGTTCAACAGCACCCCCGATCACGCCGACAACAGGACCATGAGCGATCGCGAGGCGGGCATGCCCTCCGACGACGCGCGCGGCACCTCCCGTGTCGACGTGGCCGACGACCCCTCGACGGTCGACGCCGTCCGCCGGATCCTCGACGCCGCGTCGGTCCCGACTGCGACGCTCGACGGCGAGGGCCAGATCGTGTCGCTCAATCCGGCATTCGCCCGTCTGTGCGGTCGGGCCCCCAGCGAGATCGCAGGCCTGCACCTGCTCGCGCTGTGCCCGGGCCGCGACCAGGCCGAGGTGCTCTCCAAGCTCGTCCGCATCGTCGGCGCGGTGTCCG
>JAEXGP010000293.1 GCA_023450775.1 Actinomycetes bacterium
ATGACCAACCCCGACTGGGTCCCCACGATCCGTCGGGCGGCGGCGGTGGTCACCGACGGCGGCGGGATCACCTGTCACGCGGCGATCGTGAGCAGGGAGCTGGGGGTCCCCGCCGTCGTCGGCGCCCACGACGCGACCCAGGTCCTGCACGACGGCCAGCTCGTGACGGTCGACGGGAGCAGCGGCACCGTGACGCTGGGCGGAGCGGGTGCCCCGGTGCCCGCACTGCCGGCCACCCCGCCGCCGCCGACGGTCGCCGGGGCGGAGCCGCAGACCACGGCCACCGCGGTGTACGTCAACCTCGCCTTCCCCGAGCGGGCGGCTGCGGCGGCCACGCTGCCGGTGGACGGAGTGGGGCTCCTCCGGGCGGAGTTCATGCTCACGACCGCGCTCGATGGGGAGCATCCACGCCGGCTGATCGCCACCGGCCGCTCGTCCGAGTTCGTCGAGCGGATGTCGGCCTCGATCGGCGCGGTCGCCGAAGCGTTCAGTCCCCGACCCGTCGTCTACCGGACGACGGACTTCCGGACGAACGAGTTCCGGGCCCTGCTCGGAGGCGAGGACTTCGAACCCCAGGAGTCCAATCCGATGATCGGCTACCGAGGGTGCTTCCGGTACCTGCGGGACCCCGACGTGTTCGCGCTCGAGCTGGACGCCGTCGCGGAGGCCCGGGAGCGCACGCCCAACCTGCACGTGATGCTCCCGTTCGTCCGGACCGGCTGGGAGCTCGAAGCCTGCCTGGAGCTCATCGATCGGAGCCCGCTCGGTGCCCAGCGCGGCATGCGCCGCTGGATCATGGCGGAAGTGCCATCGGTCGTGTACCGGCTGGAGGACTACGCGTCGATGGGCATCGACGGGGTCTCGATCGGCTCGAACGACCTCACCCAGCTGGTCCTCGGCGTCGACCGGGACTCGGAGCTCTGCGCCGATCTCTTCGACGCACGCGATGCCGCCGTGATGGCCGCGATCGAGCAGATCGTCACCTCCGCTCGGGCCTGCGGGCTCACGTCGTCGCTCTGCGGCCAGGCGCCGTCGAACGACCCGTCGTTCGCCGAGTCGCTCGTCCGGTTCGGCATCGACTCCGTGTCGGTCGACCCCGCCGCCGCCGTCCGCACCCGCGCCGTGGTCGCGGCCGCCGAGCAGCGGATCCTCCTGGACGCCGCGCGGGTGGGGCTCGAAGGGTCCCGACCGTTGGACGGTGGCTGATCGTGGCGCCGATGCCGATCTCCTCGTCGTTCGGCGAGTTCGACACGATGACGGCGCTCGACGCCACCTTCTTCGACATCGAGACCGCCCGCACCCCGATGCACGTCGGAGCGCTGTCGATCTTCGACGGCGCTCCGTTCCGCACCCCCGACGGCGACTTCCGCCTGGAGGAGGTCCGAGCGCACGTCGCCGGGCGGTTGCACCTGGTGCCGGGGCTCCGGCGCCGTGCCGTGTCCGGCTGGTGCGGCGTCGGCCGGCCGGTCTGGGTCGATGACGACGCGTTCGACATCACCCGTCACGTCTGCCTGCGACACCTGCCCCGACCGGGCGACGAGACGCAGCTCGCCTCGGTCTGCGCCGAGCTGCAGATGGAGCTGCTCGACCGAGACCACCCGTTGTGGGAGCTGTGGTTCATCGACGGCTTGGACGACGGATCCGTCGCGGTGGTCGAGAAGGTCCACCACGCCATGGTGGACGGCGTCGCCGATGTCGACCTGGCCGCGGCATTGCTGGACCTCGAGCCCACGCAGCAGCCGGCGCCGCCCGGATCGGAGGCTGGGTGGACGCCCCGGCCCCTGCCGTCCGAGACGCAGCTGCTCGCCCGTGCCGGCGTCGAGCTGGTCGCGACGCCGGCCCGTTGGCTGCTCCGCACCGCGTCGCTCTTGACGGACTCGTCGCGGGCGGAGCCCGGGATCGGCGGCCTCGCCGACGCGGTCGGGTCGCTGCTCGGTCGTGAACGACCGGTGCGGACCTCGCTCGCCCGCCCGGTGGGACCGCGGCGGTCCTTGCACTGGGTTCGGCGCCCGCTGCCGTCGCTGCTCGATGCGGCGCACCGACGCGACGTGACGCTGAACGACCTCGCCCTCGCCGCGGTCACGGCGGGAGTGCGCCGGCTGCTGTCCGCGCGAGGCGAGCTGCCGCTCGCGTCCGCACCGCTCGCGCTGGTCCCGGTCTCGACGCGAGCCCCTGACCAGCACGACGCGGCCGGGAACCGGGTGGCGGCGCTGCTCGTGCCGCTCCCGGTCGACGTCGACGGTTCCGAGAACCGGTTGGAGGCGGTGCGGGACGCGAGCTCGCACCACAAGGCGCGGCACGTCCCCGAGGGAGCCACCCTGCTGGTCGACGCGATGGATGCGGTGCCCGCCCCGCTGTTGCGCCGGATGAGCCGGCTCGTGCACCACCAGCCGCTCGTCGACCTTGTCGTGACCAACGTGCCCGGTCCGCCCGTCCCGTTGTGGTTCGGCGGCGCCCGCATGCGGTCCACGGTTCCGGTCGTGCCGTTGGCCGGGAACCTGACGGTGAGCGTGGCGATCCTCTCCTACGACGGTGTCGTCACCTTCGGCCTGTTCGCCGATGCCGACTCGCTCCCCGACATCGACGAGCTGGTGACCGGCATCGCCGACGAGCTCGACGCGTTCATCGCCGGCAACGACGGTCGCGCGGCCTCCGAGGTCGAGCGTGCTCCGCGGGCGCGGACCGGCGACGCCGAGGTGCCCTGACGCCGTCCTGTGGTCCCGCGCACGATGCGGATCAGGACGAGGACGGTGATCGCGGCGATCGACGTGATCGACACCCACTTGAAGATCGGGTTGGCCGAGTCGGTGCCGGCCGTCGCCGCGTGCAGGGCGGCGAGCAGCGTGACGGGGTACGACAGGAGGTGGACCCGCCGCCACGACCGACGGGACATCCTGGGTCGCAGGAGCGACGTCGCCTCGACCGCCATGAGCCCCCAGAACGCGACCACACCGACGGCCACCGGCCCTCGTCGCCAGGAGCTGGCCAGCGGGACGAACAGATCGGCCCACGCGAAGTGGACGGTGCTGTCGGCGACGAGCGAGGCCAGGTGCACGGCGACGAACGCGACCGTGAGCCCGCCGAGGCCTCGGTGGAGGTCGACGAGCCACGCCGGGAGGCCGGGTCGCCGCAGCAGTCGCGTGGAGGCCAGCAGACCCCACACGACCGTGACGGCGAGGAGGACGGCGGCCACCATGCCGCTGGCCCTCGACACGTACCACCAGAACTGCGGATTCATGGGACTCGGACTCCTTCCAGGTGGACCCGGTCGGATCCCACCCTGACGAGATCACCGTCACGCGTGGTCAGGACGGCGGCGGCGTCGCCGAGCAGGTCAGCCGCCACGACGTCGCGTGCGGGGCCCTCCCATGCCACGAGGAGGGCGGTCGAGAGCGCCTCGGCCCACCACGCCTCACCGGCGACCACCGTGCACGCGACCGCAGCACCCGTCGTCGCCCGGCCCGTCCTGGGGTCGATGACGTGATGGGTCTCGCCCTCGCACGTCCGCCAGCGGCGGCGCAGGATGGACGACGTCGCGACGGCGCCGGCGACGAGCCGGACGGTCCCCAGGGGACGTTCGCCGTCGTGATCGATCTCGACGGTCCAGCCGCCGGCCGGCGGGCGTCCAGCGACGCGCAGGTCGCCACCGATCGACACGAGCGCGCCCGCGGCGCCCCCGGCGCCGAGCGCGGCGGGGCTCAGGTCGGCGGCGAGGCCCTTGCCGATCCCGCCGGGATCGATGCACACG
>JAEXGP010000348.1 GCA_023450775.1 Actinomycetes bacterium
GCCCTGCTCCGGGACCGGATGGCGAACGGGCGGCTCACCATGCGCGGCGCACAACGGGTGCGGGCGGTGGCGCTCACGTTGATGGACCTGGCCGGCGTCGAGGGGCCGCTCGACGCGGAGCACGTGCACGTGGCGCTGTCGCTGCGCACCCACACCGACGCCCTCGGAGTGGCGGCATGAGCGCCGGCGGCGACACGAACGCAGGTGGTCCGGCGCCGGTGCCCCACGAGGCGCACCTCGGTGCGCTCGCCTCGCTGGAGCGCATGGGCAACCGCTCGCTGCGCACGCTCCTGGCCCTCGGCCGTCCCGACGAGGTGTGGGAGCGCGTGCGGTCCGGCTCGCTCCCGCCCCACGTGATCGACCGCCTGTCACCGGCGGCCCGGGCCGCGTCGTCGGGGTGGAGCGCCGCGGCCCGGGCGCAGGACCCGGTCGACCGCTGGGAGCGGTGGCGCAGCCGGGGGATCGGGGTGGTGTCGATCGGATCGCCCTCGTACCCGTCCGTGCTGGCCGACGACCCCGACCCACCCGTGGTGCTGTTCCACCGCGGCGACGTGGACGTGCTGGCGGCGCCGTGCGTCGCGATCGTCGGCACCCGGCGCGCCACCGGCTACGGGCGGCGCGTGGCCCACGACCTGGGCAGGGACCTGTCCGACGCCGGCGTGTGCGTCGTCTCCGGCCTGGCGCTCGGCATCGACGCCGCTGCCCACCACGGCGCGATCTCGGCGGTCACCTCCGGCCGGGGCGTCGGTCCGGCGGCGGTGGTGGGTGGGGGAGTGGACGCACCCGGTCCGGCCACCAACGCCGCGCTGGCGCGCCAGCTCGTCGAGCACGGGGTGGTCCTCTCCGAGGCGCCGCCCGGGACCCGGCCCGAGCCGTGGCGCTTCCCGGTCCGCAACCGGATCCTGGCCGCCCTGGCCCGGGTGGTGGTCGTCGTCGAGTCGGCGGCGCGGGGCGGCAGCATGCTGACCGTCGAACAGGCGCAACTGCGGGACCGCACGGTGCTCGCGGTGCCCGGACCGGTGGACAGCCCGGCCTCCGCGGGCACCAACGCCCTGCTGTCCGAGGGCGCCGGCGTGTGCGGGGGAGCGGACGACGTGCTGGTCGCGCTCGGCCTGTCCTCGCTGTCGGGCGCCGCTCCGCTGCCCGATGGCCGGCCCGAACCCACCGGCGACGCCGCGCTCGTGCTGCAGACCCTCGGGTTCACGCCCCAGCCCGTCGAGTCGCTGGCCGGGGCCCTGCAGATGGACCTGCCCCGGCTGTCGGTCGCCCTGGGTGCCCTCGAGGACACCGGGTGGGCGGTGCGGCGCGGGCCGTTCGTGGAGCGGATCGCGCGCGATCCGGCGCGCCCGGGTGGACCGCCGTGAACCCGCTCGAACCGGTCCGCGCCGTCGCTCGGTCCAGCCCGTAGGGTCGACCGGACGGGCGCCGTGGCGGCGGCTCCGCAGGGCGCCTGAACTTCGCGAGTGCCATCACGGAGCGCGCTCGCTACGCTACGGAGAGCAGTCGTCGGATGGAGTGGAGGGCGAGAGCGTGCGGATGGGTTCGTGGGAGGTCGAGGAGTTCGTGGCCGCGGTGCCGCTGGCCTCGTCCACCCTGGCCGTCTACGAGCGTGACGTCCGGGCCTTCATCGACTGGGCCGAGCACGACGCCCGCCCGGCGAGCGGTCCGTCCGACGTCGATCGGGACCGCATCCGTCGCTACCTGGCACAGCTCGCCGCCGCCCACCGGGCGCCGCGGACCATGGCCCGGACCATGGCGTCGCTGCGCCGCTACTTCGGGTGGTGCGTCCGTCGCGGCCTGACCCCGGCCGATCCGACCGTGGGGGTCAGCGCCCCGTCCGGCCCCGCCCGGCTGCCGCGGGTCCTGCGCGCCGACGAGCTGCACCAGGTCCTGGACGAGCATCCCGACGAGGACCCGGTGGTCGCCGCCCGCGACGACGCGGTGGTCGAGCTCCTCTACGGCTCCGGGCTCCGGGTCTCCGAGCTCTGCGGGCTGGACGTCGACGACGTCGACCTGGCCCGGTCCCGCGTCACCGTCTGGGGGAAGGGCTCCAAGCAGCGGATCGTCCCGTTGAGCGATCCCGCGCACGACGCCCTGGCCGCGTGGCTCGGGGCGACGGGCACCCGCACCCGCTGGCTCACCGAGGTGGCGTCGTCGGTGCCGCTCGACGCGGACGTGGCCGCGCTGTTCCACAACCGTCGCGGCAACCGCCTGGGTCCTCGCGACGTCCGGCGCCTGCTCGACCGTCGCTCGCCGGTCCCCACGCACCCGCACGCCCTGCGCCACACCTTCGCCACCCACCTGCTCGACGGCGGCGCCGATCTCCGCGTCGTGCAGGAGCTCCTGGGTCACTCCGACCTCGCGACGACGCAGGTCTACACCCACGTCAGCAAGGACCGACTCAGCCGAGTCTTCCGCGAGAGCCACCCGAGGGCCTGATGACCACCCGAACGAGGACCGAGGACACGCCGACCGACGTCGAGCTGGAGCGGCTGTGGGCCGCCTACAAGGAGAAGGGCACGTCCCGGGCCCGCGAGGCGCTGATCGTCCACTACTCGCCGCTGGTCAAGTACGTCGCCAGCCGCCTGGCGGTGGGCCTGCCCCAGAACGTCGAGCAGTCCGACCTGGTCAGCTACGGGATGTTCGGGCTCATCGACGCCATCGACAAGTTCGAGCCCGAGCGGGGCTACAAGTTCGAGACCTACGCCATCAGCCGCATCAAGGGCTCGATCCTGGACGAGCTGCGCTCGATCGACTGGGTGCCGCGCTCGGTGCGCTCGAAGGTCCGCCAGATCGAGCGCGCCTACGCCAAGCTCGAGGCCAAGCACCACCGGGCCCCGTCCGACGAGGAGCTCGCCGCCGAGCTGCGCTGGACCGACGACCAGCTCCAGACCGCGCTCAACCAGATCTCCAACGTGGGACTCGCCGCCCTGGACGAGATCCTCACCGGCTCGGGCGAGCGGGGCGAGGCGATCACGCTGGGCGACACGATCGCGGATCGGTCGTCGCACGGTCCGATGGGCGCCTTCGAGGTCGCCGAGACCCGCCAGCTGCTGGCCCAGGCGGTCAACGGGCTCCCCGAGCGGGAGAAGATCGTGCTGACGCTCTACTACTACGAGAGCCTCACGCTGCAGGAGATCGGCCGGGTCCTCGGCGTCACCGAGTCCCGGGTGTGCCAGATCCACACCAAGGCGGTGCTGCACCTCCGCAGCCGGTTCAACAGCATGGACCGCATCCCGGGCTGACCCATCCGGGTCCGGAGCCCGCCACCTCGCTTCCCCCTCCGCTCCGAACGATGGAGGGGACATGCGCACCGTCCTCGCTGCTGGGATCGCCGTGGCGATCGCCGGACTGGCCGGCCTCGCCACGGTCGCGGGACCGGCACCACCGGCACCGATCGGTACCGCCGTCACGGCCGGCGTCGCCGCCGCCTCGGCCGCCGGCCCCTACGCCCCGCCGGTCGACGCCACGGTGACCGATCCGTTCCGCCCGCCGGCCACTCCCTACGGGCCGGGCAACCGCGGCCTCGAGTACGCCACGGCCTCCGGCACGCCGGCCCGGGCGATCGGCGCGGGCACCGTCACGTTCGCGGGACGGGTGGCGGGCCGCGGCGTCGTGACCGTCCAGCACCCCGACGGCCTCCGCTCGTCGCTGACCGGGCTGGCGGAGGTCCGTGTCGCCGCGGGGGACCGGGTCGGGCGCGGCGACGTGCTCGGCACGACCGCCGCGATGCTGCACCTGGGCGTCCGGCGGGGCGACGAGTACATCGACCCGGCGGCCCTGTTCGCGCACGGTCCGCCCCGCCACGCGGTCCTGGTCCCCGTACCCGAGTGAGCGATGGTGGGGGTCCGGGCGCCGCGACTACACTCTTCGGTCGGCCCGGAACCGGGCCGAGCCAGCTCAAGAGACCATCACCGCCCGGGAGCCCTCTTCGGTCGCCGCGGCCGCCACGTGCGGTCCGGTGTCGCACCCGGGTCTCGTCGAACCGAAGGGAAGGAGACCCACGTGTCCGCTGTCGTCACCATGAAGCAGCTGCTCGAGGCCGGAGTGCACTTCGGCCACCAGACCCGGCGCTGGAACCCCAAGATGAAGCGATTCATCCACGGGGAGCGCGGCGGGATCTACCTGATCGACCTCCACCAGACCCTGTCGGGCATCGAGAAGTCCTACCTCTTCGTGCGGGACCTCGTCGCCGACGGCGGCACGGTGCTCTTCATCGGCACCAAGAAGCAGGCCCAGGACTCGATCCAGGGCTACGCCGAGAAGTGCGGCATGCCCTACATCAACCAGCGCTGGCTGGGCGGCATGCTCACCAACTTCGAGACCATCTCCAAGCGGGTCGCGAAGATGAAGGAGTACCAGCGCATGCGGGACTCCGGTGAGTTCGACGCCATGCCCAAGAAGGAAGCCCTGCTCCTCACCCGCGAGCTCGACAAGCTCGAGCGGAACCTCAACGGCATCCGCGACCTGGAGCGCCTCCCCGACGCGGTGTTCATCCTGGACACCAAGAAGGAGGACATCGCGGTGACCGAGGCGAACAAGCTCGGCATCCCGGTCGTGGCCGTCGTCGACACCAACTGCGACCCCGACATCATCCAGTACGTCATCCCGGGCAACGACGACGCCATCCGCTCCGGCAGCCTGCTGACCCGCGTCATCGCGGACGCCGTGATCGAGGGGCGCCTGATGCGCTCCAAGAAGCACCCCGAGACCGCGCCGCGTGAGCGCTCGGCCGAGGAGCAGGCGGAGAAGGCCGCCGAGCAGGCC